>NZ_JBPPUO010000003.1:0-224962 GCF_053544675.1 Rothia sp. 32237D007AR
TTTGCGCCGATGGTACTGCACTGGTGACGGTGTGGGAGAGTAGGTCACCGCCGGTTTTTATAGTGGGATACAAGGAAAAGCTCAGAGCTCATGCTCTGAGCTTTTCTTGTTTTAAGCTACATACCGGGGTAGATAGCCCCCGCACTGTGGGCTGAGGCAGCATCTGCCTCAGCCCTTTTCTTTTTAAAGAGAACCTCTTCTTTTGGAAGAGACAACCGTGGAACACCCTACCTATAGGGTGCTGTGTGCCTGAAAACGCACCAGCAAGAGCAGGTAAGCCCCTACGCAAGGTAACTCAAGCCAGATAGACTAGAACCTAGCAGTAGAACAGGGCCAATAAGAGCCCTACCCCCCCAACATCATAGAGGAGCTCACTTGGCTGAATACTCACGTAACCACTCAGATAATAACCGTGGTGGCTACAAGAAGAACAAAGACCGTAACTCCTCACGCCCCTACCGTAGCGACCGCTCAGACCGCACCGAATCAGGCTACACCAAGCGTGACGGCGACCGCCCCTACAATGACAAAAAGAAGCCCTTCGACAAAAACCGTGGCGGCGGTAAGCGCTTTGACGATCGCAAAAACAACGGTAACGGCCGAGGCGAACGCACCTTCGACCGTAAAGGCAACGGCCCCCGCAAAAACTTTGACCGCGACCACAACAAGCGCGGCTACCAAGGGGACCGCAAAGACCGGAACTTTACTGCTGAGACCAAGAACCCCAGCGGTGACTACCGCCCCTCAAAGAACGCGCCCGAGATTGACACCGACGTCACCGGTAAAGAACTAGAAAACTGGACCCTGCGCGCCCTACGCCAGCTAGAAGCCCAGAACGCAGACACCGTAGCTAAACACCTAGTCATGGTCGGCCGATACCTAGACATCGACCCTGACTTCGCCCTAGAACACGCCGTTGCCGCCTCAAAACGAGCAGGGCGAATCGGCGTCGTCCGCGAAGTCGTAGGTATTGCCGCATACGCGGCTGAAGACTTCGAACTGGCCCTGCGTGAACTACGCACCCACCGCCGTATCTCAGGCTCCAACGAGCACCTGGCCCTGCTCGTAGACTGCGAGCGTGCCCTCGGCCGTATCGAAAAAGCCCTCACTCTGGCCGAAGAAGCCAAGAGCGAAGACGTGCCTGCCGCCGTCCGCTCAGAGGTAGCTATCGTAGTCTCCGGCATCTACAGCGACCAAGGCGATCTGAAGAAAGCCCTTAAAGCTCTTGAAATCCCTGAACTTAACCCCAAGCGCGGTTTTGACTACTCACCTCGCCTCTTCAACACCTACGCTGAACTGCTCACACAGGACGGCCGGGTCAAGGAAGCTGCCCGCTGGGCCCGTCTTGCCCTGATGACCGAGGCAGCCCTCGGCCAAGGTGACTTTGTGGAACCTGAAATCTTCGATATCTTCACCGAACAAGACCTGCTAGAACCCGAAGAGCCCTCCATCGACCTTGAAGCTGCTGAAGCTCAAGCCTCAGCCACCGCACCTGAGAACGCTACCGGCCAGGAAGACAACACAGCAAAGACCGAGGCTGCGGCTACTGAAGCTGCACCCAGCCAAGACCCTGAAACCGCAGAGGGCCCTGAAACCGCTGAAAGCCTCGAAACTGTCGAGAGCACGGGAACCACTGAGAGCATTGACGCCGGTGAAGAGACTGACACCAGCGAAGAAGACGGCGCGCTCTTTGACATTGACGAAACCCTCCCAAGCTCTGAAAACTGCGTGAGCGAAGAACAGGCTGAAGAAGAAGCTCTCTTTGAAATCTCCACTGAGTCTGCTGAGGAAGAAGGCCACTAATGCTATTAGCAGCTCACGACGCTATCCTCTCTGACCTGGACGGTGTGGTTTACGCTGGGCCTTTCGCCATTGACGGTGCCCCTCAAGCCCTGAACAAGGCGCAGGAAGCCGGGGTGCCGGTAGTCTTCGTGACCAACAATGCCTCCCGCAGCGTCCAAGGCGTGGCCAACCATCTGGTAGAGCTTGGCGTTAACACCGATGCCGAGCACGTGGTCAGCTCAGCACAGGCCGCTGCTGAACTGCTCAAAGAGCAGCTCCCTGCTGCCTCCAAGGTGCTCATCGTCGGCTCTCAGGCTCTTGCTGACTGCGTCACTGCTGCCGGGCTCACCCCCGTCACCAGCCAGGCTGAAGAACCTGTCGCGGTCGTACAGGGCTTTGACCCCACCCTGGGCTGGGAAAACCTGGCTGAAGCCTCCTACACTCTTGCCGATGAAAAAGTGCTCTGGGTTGCCACCAACACCGACTTCACTATCCCCAAAGAGCGAGGCCTAGCACCAGGTAACGGCACCCTAGTAGGGGCAGTGGCCACAGCCACCGGCCGCACCCCACTGGTCGCCGGTAAACCTGCAGCCCCCATCTTTGAAACCGCAGCCCACAAACTCGGGGCCCAGCGCCCTGTTGTGGTAGGGGACCGGCTTGATACCGACGTTCGAGGCGGCAACCAGGCAGGCATGGCAACAGCCATCGTTTTGACCGGGGTAGAAACCTACCAGAGCATCATGGCAGCTATCCCGCTAGAGCGTCCCACCTACATCCTGGAAAACCTGCACAACTTCTTACAGGACTACCCAGAAATCCAAACCCAGGTAACAGCGACCGGCGCTTGGGCCAGCGGGGCAGGCTGGGCCGCTGAAGCAACAGAAACTGAGCTGAGCATACACGGTGAAGGCAGCGAGCTAGATAGCTGGCGCGTGGCCTGCGCAGCCTGGTGGGCAGCCCACCCTGAAGCCTCCGCGCCGCTTGCCCCCACCAAGGTACACCGTGGCTAACACGGAAGACGAAGCCGATAAGGGCACCCTGAGGCAAGTACTACCCCTACCCCCAGAGGGGGAAGAGGAGAGCCTAGACCCCGAATTTGAGGCAGCTCTTACCGCGGCCCTAGCCCTGGACGCTACCGAACGCATCGAGAAGCTGAGCGAGCTGGCGTCCGCCCTGAAAAAAGACCTAGATTCAAGCCGCTAAATACCCAGTGCGGTGCGGGAAGGAAAACAATGAGACTGGACCAGTACATGGTGCAGGCAAAGATTGCCCGCTCCCGCACCCTGGCCGCCAAAATGGTCGAAGGCGGGCACATCAGCATCAACGGCCGAACCATCACCAAACCGGCTCAGAAACTCAAAGAAGGCGACAAAGTCCGTGTGCGCCGCAGCGAGCTCACCGAGTACGTCAGCCGCGCCGGGCACAAGCTCGCCGGGGCACTGGACGCCTTCCCCCAGATTACTATTGCCGGCAAATTCTGCCTGGACGCCGGTGCCTCCACCGGGGGCTTCACCGACGTCTTACTACGCCGGGGAGCCCACCGGGTCGCAGCAGTTGACGTGGGCCATGACCAGCTGGTTGAACAGATCCGCAACCACCCTGCCGTAGATGTTTATGAGGGCATGAACGTGCGGCACATGAGCCCCCAAGACATTGGCGGGCAGGTAGACCTGACCGTCTCAGATTTGAGCTTTATCTCCCTCACCAAAGTTATTAGCCCGCTAGCTGAGGCAACAGCCGCAGGTGGGGACCTCTTGCTCATGGTCAAACCCCAGTTCGAGGTAGGCCCAACCAGAATCGGCAAGGGGGGGTAGTGACCGACCCGCAGGCACGGGCGGAAGCGGTGGCCTCCGTCCGCGCAGCTGCGCAAGAGGCAGGCCTGCTAGTGCTAGGAGAGAAGGAAAGCCCCCTGCCAGGGCAGGATGGGAACGTAGAGTTCTTCCTCTGGTGCCAGAAACCTGCCAAAACCACTACGACAGAAAAAGTCTCTCACCACCAGTAAAGTCGAATAAATATTCGAAAAACCTGGTGTGTTAGGCCAAGAAAAACAGCAAAAACCTCCAAGGTCAGCTAGCCTAAAGGGGTGAACGAAACACCTGACACCGCCCGCTCACCCCAGCAGACCCAGGCACCAAAGGCCCGTAACATCCTCGTCTTTGCCCACACCGGCCGCCCCGAAGCCCGGAAAGCAGCTCGTGCCACCTGCACCCAACTCCACCAAGCCGGGCTAGTTCCCGTCATGAACCGGGCAGACCTTCAAACCCTCACCGAAAACTGGGCAGAACCCGTCCCCGTGGCAGTCGCCCACGAGTCCGTAGCCCTCAAAGACATTGAACTAGGCATAGTCCTGGGCGGTGACGGGTCAATCCTACGAGCTGCCGAGATGATTCGCCACACCCAAATACCCCTCATCGGCGTCAACCTGGGCCACGTCGGCTTCCTAGCAGAAGCCGAAGAAGTTGACCTCACCGAAACCGTTGAGCGAGTAGTCTCAGGTGACTACACGGTCGAAGAGCGCATGGCAATTGACGTGAAAGTCTGGGACGGCAGACAGAAAATACTTGAAACCTGGGCGCTGAATGAAGCCAGCGTCGAAAAAGGCAACCGCGAAAAAATGATTGAGGTCGTAATCGAAGTAGACCGCCGCCCGCTCTCATCCTTCGGCTGCGACGGGGTAGTGCTAGCAACCCCCACCGGCTCAACAGCCTACGCTTTTTCTGGCGGCGGGCCGGTTGTCTGGCCCAGCGTAGAAGCCATGCTCATGGTGCCCCTCTCCGCCCACGCCCTCTTTGCCCGGCCCCTAGTGACCGCCCCAACCTCCATGATGGCCGTAGAACTGATCTCAACCAACGGGGCAGAAGGTGTGCTCTGGTGCGACGGGCGCCGCACCCGCGACCTACCCCCAGGAGCCCGCGTAGAAGTAACCCGCTCATCCAAACCAGTGCGCCTAGCCCGAATGCACCCGGCCCCCTTCTCCGAACGCCTGGTCAAAAAGTTTGAACTACCCATCGCCGGCTGGCGTGGGCCCCACAACCCTGGGCCCGCGACCAGCGCCCTGACCGTCATCCGCACCGACAAAGAACGCTAAGAAAGTTTTCCCCTCGTGATTGAAGAAATTCACCTGCGCGACTTGGGCGTCATCACCGACGCCCGCCTGCCCCTTGAACCTGGCTTCTCAGTGCTCACCGGTGAGACAGGCGCCGGTAAAACCATGGTCGTCACCGCCCTCGGCATGCTCTTAGGCGCCCGCTCAGACGCCTCAAACGTGCGCACCGGGGCCAAGAAGGCCCTAGCAGAGGCCGTCATCCGCCTACCCCAAGGGCACCGGGCCCTAGAACTAGCAGAGGACGCCGGTGGCTCAGTTGAAGAACTTGAAGAAGGTACTGCTGAGCTACTGTTAGCGCGTACTGTCAGCGCCGCTGGACGCTCCCGCGCCCACGTGGGCGGGGTCTTAGCCCCCATCGGTACGCTAGCTGATATTGGGCACACCCTAGTGGCAGTGCACGGCCAGTCTGACCAGCTGCGCCTCAAAAACGCCGCTGAACAGCGTCATGCCCTGGACTCCTACGCCGGGAAAAAACTAGAAAAGCTCCTAGCTGCCTACACCCTCAACTACGAGCGCTACCGTCAAGCAGCCGGGGAACTGCGGGACGTGCGAGAAAATACCAGGGCCCGTGCCCTAGAAGCCCAAACCCTACAGGGTGCCTTAGCTGAGATTGACTCGATACAGCCTGCCGACGGCGAAGACGAAGCCCTGCGGGCAGAAAGCCAAAAACTGGCAAACGTTGAATCTCTGCGCTTAGCTGCGGCAACAGCGTCCGCCGCTCTCTCAGGCACCGAGTACGGGGACGCCGACGAACCCAACGTACTGGGCCTGCTCGATGCAGCCCGCACCTCCCTCGAAGCAGAAGCAGATGCGGACGCAGAACTCGCTACCCTAGCTGGGCGACTGAACGAAGCCCTGATTCATGTGACCGATATTGCCGAAGAAATTTCTGCCTACACCTCCGGTCTTGATACCGAAGGCCCCGAGCGTCTGGCTGAAGTGGAACACCGCCGGGCCCAGCTCAAGAGCCTGACCCGCAAGTACGGGGCAGATATTGCAGAGGTGCTGGCCTGGGCAAAAGAATCCCGGGCCAGGCTAGAAACTCTCTCTGACGACCCAGCCCGCCAAGAAGCCCTTGAAGCTGAACTGCGTCAGCTACGGGAAACCCTAGGTGAACAGGCTAAGACGCTAACTGACCTGCGCACCAAGGCCGCCCGTAAGCTAGCTGCTGCGGTCAGTGAGGAGCTCTCAGCCCTGGCCATGCCCAACGCCTCACTGGTAGTTGAGGTAGAAGAAACCGAGAAATTCCACCGCTACGGTAAGGACGCGGTGACCTTCATGCTGGCCCCCCACACCCAGGCCGTCCCCCGCCCCCTGGGCAAGGGCGCCTCGGGCGGTGAACTCTCCCGCGTGATGCTGGCCCTCGAAGTGGTGCTCTCAGAAGTAGACCCCGTGCCCACCTTCATCTTTGACGAGGTGGACTCCGGTGTCGGCGGTAAAGCAGCCATCGAAATCGGCCGCCGCCTGGCCATGCTCGCTAAGAACGTGCAGGTACTGGTGGTCACCCACCTGCCCCAGGTGGCGGCCTTCGCTGACCAGCATATTCTGGTACGCAAAAATGAGGACGGCTCCCTCTCCCGTGTGCAGGTTCTCACAGCAGAAGAACGGGTGATAGAACTAGCCCGCATGCTCTCTGGCCACGACCAGTCAGCCGCAGCCCAAGAACACGCCCGAGAACTCCTCGTAGACGCGGGCCAACTCTAACCATCTGCCTATTCTGGCTCAAGCATCGGAAGAAGGGGGAGGGCGCTCGCGCACGGGGTAGCTCCTAAATATTTACATAGGCGAAACAGAAGGAATAAAAAGAGTGATAGGCTGGAATTCCGTGGTAGATACTAAAGCATCAAACAACGGTAAAGTCACCCGCCAGATTTTCGTCACCGGCGGTGTAGCATCATCTCTCGGCAAAGGCCTCTCAGCCTCATCTCTTGGCCGACTTCTTCGCTCTCGTGGTCTTTCAGTGACCATGCAGAAGCTCGACCCCTATCTTAACGTCGACCCCGGCACCATGAACCCCTTCCAGCACGGTGAAGTCTTTGTCACCGACGACGGGGCAGAAACCGACCTGGACATCGGCCACTACGAACGCTTCCTTGACGAAAACCTCGACCAGTCAGCAAACGTCACCACCGGCCAGGTCTACTCCCACGTCATCGCCAAAGAACGCCGCGGTGAATACCTGGGCGACACCGTACAGGTCATTCCCCATATCACCGACGAAATCAAGCGCCGTATGCGCCTGCCCGCCGAAGGTGAGAAGGCCCCCGACATCATCATCACCGAAATCGGTGGCACCGTGGGCGACATCGAATCCCTGCCCTTCCTCGAAGCTGCCCGCCAGGTCCGCCGCGATGTGGGCCGCCGCAACGTCTTCTTCCTCCACGTTTCCCTAGTTCCCTTCATCGGCCCCTCCGGTGAACTGAAGACCAAGCCCACCCAGCACTCCGTTGCCGCCCTGCGCGGCCTGGGCATCATTCCCGACGGCCTGATCCTGCGCTGCGAACGCGAAGTACCTGAGTCGCACAAGACCAAAATCGGTAACGCCTGCGACGTAGAACCTGAGGCCGTCATCTCCTGCGCCGATGCCCCCAGCATCTACGACATCCCTAAAACCCTGCACAGCCAGAACCTTGACACCTACATCCTGGACTACCTGGGCATTGACGCTAACCCCGTAGACTTCACCCAGTGGGATAAGCTACTGGCTGCCGTGCACACCCCCAAAACCGAGGTCAACGTGGCCCTGGTCGGCAAATACATTGACCTACCCGACGCCTACCTATCAGTTACTGAGGCCCTACGCGCCGGTGGCTTCGCTAACAACGCCAAGGTCAACATCAAATGGGTTGCCGCAGACCTCTGCGCTAGCAGCGAGGACGCCGCCCACCAGCTGCGCGGTATGGACGCCATCCTCGTACCCGGTGGTTTCGGCATCCGTGGCCTAGACGGCAAAATCGGCGCCCTGCGCCACGCCCGTGAGCACAAAATCCCCACCCTGGGTATCTGCCTGGGGCTACAGTCCATGGTGCTCGAATACGCCCGCAACGTCCTGGGCATCAAGGACGCCTCATCCACCGAATTTGACCCGGAGACCGCATCCCCGCTCATTGCCACCATCGAAGAACAGAAGGCCTTCGTAGACGGTGCAGGCGATTTGGGTGGCACCATGCGCCTGGGCCTCTACCCGGCAAAACTAGCAGCCGGGTCAGTCGCTGAAAGCGTCTACGGGGCACAAGAAGTAGCAGAGCGCCACCGCCACCGCTACGAGGTCAACAACGACTACCGCCAGCAGCTAGAAGAAGCCGGCCTGGTCATCTCAGGTACCTCACCGGACTCATCCCTGGTGGAATTCGTAGAACTGCCCGCTAACGAGCACCCCTACTACATCGCCACCCAGGCCCACCCTGAGTACCGATCCCGCCCCACCCGCCCCCACCCCCTCTTTGCAGGGCTCATTAAGGCGGCACTTGAGGCCCGTAAGAACGGCTAGTACTGTTCTAAGGTATGCAACAGAATCTCTCGTATGAGGTGGGGGACGCCCCCCGCCTCAAGGCCCCGGCGCTTGCCGCTGCCCAGCAGACCATCGCCGATATCGCCAACCCCCGCTACGTCACCAGCCGCACCACCAAATTTGAGGGCTACGTCTGGGACGTCGTTCGTGAAGGCATAGCCCTAGAGGAAGGCGCTGAACCCTTTGAACGAGATTTTCTGTTGCACCCTGGGGCGGTTGCCGTCCTGGCCCTGAACAATAAAAACGAGGTACTGCTCATTAACCAGTACCGCCACCCTGTGAGAGCCAACCTGTGGGAAATCCCCGCAGGCCTACTGGATATCGACGGTGAAAACCCCGTAGATGCCGCTGCCCGCGAACTAGCAGAAGAAACCGACCTGCAAGCTGCCCGCTGGGATACTCTCATGGAGTTCTACAATTCACCCGGAGGAATGGGGGAGACCTGCCGCATCTACCTAGCCCGCGACCTGAGTGAGATCCCGGACGAAGAGCGCCAGGAAAGAGAACACGAAGAATCAGAAATCGTGCAACGCTGGGTTCCCCTAGAAGAAGCTGTACAGGCTGTGCTAGCGGGGCGCATCCACAACGCGGCTGCCACCAACGCCATTCTTGCCGCCGACGCCGCAGCCCGCCGCAACTTCAAAACCCTCTACTCGGTCTCAGCACCCTTCACCGCCCACCCGGCCCTGCGCGAAACTAACTACCGCGGTGAAATTCGCCCTGCCGAAGGGCTCTAACATGCCCGCCAGCGGCCCCGCACCCACACCACTCGATAAAGCCGTGGAAGCCTACCTCAACCACCTGGCCATCGAACGCGGACTAGCAGCCAATACCCAAGCAGCCTACCGCCGCGACCTCACCCGCTACCGCACCTACCTGGCAGCCCACGGTGTTATCACCCCCAACACCATCACCAAAAAACATGTGCGAGACTTCGCCGCCCACTGCTCCACACCCAGCAAAGACGGGGGAGAAGCCCTCGCTGCCCGCTCAGTTGCCCGCATCATCAGCGGGGTGCGCGGGGCCCACTCCTTCTGGTACCGCGAAGGCACCACAGCCACCGACCCGGCGGCAACCGTCCGCCCGCCCACACCAGCCGCCCGTCTACCCAAGGCCCTACCCCTAACTGACATCACCCGCCTGCTCGAAAGCCCCGACCTGGCCACACCCACCGGGTTACGCGATAGGGCCCTACTGGAATTTCTCTACTCCACCGGGGCTCGCATTAGCGAAGCTATCACCGTCGACATTGACGATCTAGTCATCGACCGGCCAGAACCAGAAAACACACACCAGCTACCTGCCATTGTCAGACTCTTCGGTAAGGGCAATAAGGAGCGAGTAGTGCCCCTTGGCTCCTACGCCGCCCGGGCCATTGATACCTACCTGGTGCGCGGACGCCCAGCGCTCGCCTCCCAGGGCAAGGGTAACGCTGCGCTCTTTCTCAACGCCAGGGGAGGGCGTATCACCCGGCAAGGTGCCTACCTGATTCTTAAGAATCATGCTGAACGCGCTAAAATCCGGGCCGAGATTTCACCGCATACCCTGCGTCACTCTTTTGCAACCCATCTCTTAGAAGGTGGGGCTGATATTCGTGTGGTGCAAGAGCTGCTGGGGCATGCCTCTGTGACCACAACCCAGGTGTACACCAAGGTCACAGCAGATACCTTGCGGGAGGTTTTTGCTGCTAGCCACCCGCGGGCCCGCTAAGAAGAGGCCGATAAGTAACCGAGTTTGCGCTCACCGGCTAAACTGGTAGATAAAAGACGTGAACCCAACCAAAGGTGAAACACAGTGACTGAAACCGGCGCTGAGCAGCTTGGCCCCACCGGCCGCCCCCTGCGCATCTACCCCGACCCCGCACCCCTTTCCACACATGGGCCTGCCCGCATCATCTCCATGGTCAACCAAAAAGGCGGGGTAGGTAAAACTACCTCCACCATCAACCTTGGTGCCGCCCTGGCAGAAGCCGGACGCCGCGTCCTCCTCGTTGACTTTGACCCCCAAGGTGCGCTCTCTGCCGGTTTCGGCGCCAACCCCCACGAACTAGATTTGACCATCTACAACGTGATGATGGACCGCAAGGTCGAAATCCGTGAGGTCATTCAAAGCACCGAATTTGAGAACATTGACCTGCTACCGGCTAACATCGACCTCTCTGCTGCTGAAGTGCAACTGGTCAATGAGGTTGCCCGCGAACAGGTACTTGCCAGTGCCCTACGCAAGGTTGAAAACGACTACGATGTTATCCTGATTGACTGCCAGCCTTCCCTGGGACTGCTGACCGTTAACGCCCTGACCGCCAGCCACGGCGTCATTATCCCGCTGATTTGTGAGTTCTTCGCCCTGCGCGCGGTGGCCCTGCTGGTGGATTCCATCGAAAAGGTGCAGGACCGGCTAAACCCCAAACTCGAAATTGACGGGGTTCTAGCTACCATGTTCGACTCCCGTACCCTGCACTCAAAAGAGGTTCTTTCCCGTATCGTGGACGCCTTCGGTGACAAGGTCTTCGATACTGTCATCAAGCGCACCGTTAAATTCCCTGATGCCTCCGTATCGGCAGAGCCTATTCTGTCGTACGCCTCTAACCACCCCGGTGCTGAGGCCTACCGCCAGCTAGCGCGCGAGTTAATCTCCCGCGGTGGTGCCCCCTAAAAGAACCCACCCCATCTATGCTCTAGACTACTTTTGCCCGCCTACCCTTGAAGAATACCGGGGGAGGCGGGCACAATAGTTAAAGAAACAAGAACGCGGCTCCCACGAGATGCCGCTTAATCCTGGCTCAAAAACCTACAGGAGACTCGCTGCCGTGATGGTACCGAACACACTAACCCCTAGCGCCCCCGCGCCCTTCATACTTACTCTGAGCAACTTCGAAGGCCCCTACGACCTGCTGCTCACCCTCATCTCCCGCCGAAAACTCGATATCACTGATATCGCCCTGGCTGAAGTCACCGACGAATTTCTCACCTACATTCGCCCCCTGCTAGAAGACGGCAGCGACGCCGCCCTCAACACCGCAAGCGACTTTCTCATCACCGCAGCAACCCTGCTAGAACTCAAAACAGCGCGACTGCTCCCGCGCAAGAACAAGGCCCTCACCTCCAACCCCGACCTGCTCGAAGCACGCGACCTACTCTTTGCCCGCCTACTCCAATACCGGGCCTACCGGGAGGTAGCAAGCGTCCTTGAAGAACACTTTGCCGCAGAAAACCAGCGTTTTTCCCGCACCGTCGCCCTAGAACCAGCCTTCACCAAGGTCCTACCCGAACTGGTCTTTGACCTGACCCCGCAGGCCTTCGCCCAGATAGCCGCCGGTGCCCTGCGCCTGCACGAGAACCCCGGCAGAGAGCCAGAACCTGCGCAGATTGACACCGGCCACATCTACACCCCGGCCACCACTATCGCTGCCGAAGAAGCCACACTCCTAACCAAACTAGGGGAGAGCGGCGGGCAACTGAGCTTCACCGAGGCCTGCGCGGACGCCGGTAGCCGCGAAGTCGTAGCAGTACGCTTTCTTGCGGTGCTAGAACTCTACAAAGAGGGGGTGCTGGCAGTAGATCAAGAGACAACCCTGGGGCCCATTACCCTCAGACTTGAAACCACTAGCGCCCATGCCCCCACCCTGGCAGCAGAAGGAGAGAGAGCATGAGTCAGAACCCCGATTACACTGATGATGACCTCAAGATTCTGCTTTCTGGTAGCTGGGGTGCAGAGCCAGAAGACGCCATAGCCCCACCACGTAGCCCGGCAGTAGAGCCTGAGGTTGTAGCGTCCGCCCACGAACCGGCCAGGGTTGAACTCCAACCCGGTGGTGTGAAAGCAGCTATCGAAGCGATTTTGGCCGTAGCCGATGTACCGGTAAGCGCACGCGAATTCGCAGCGGCCCTCATTGTGCCCGAACGAGCTATTGAGGCAGCCCTCGATGAGCTGGTGCGTGACTACGATGGTTACGATGATGCCACCGGCACCCACGAACCGCGCGGCTTTGAGCTACGCCAAGTGGGTGGCGGCTGGCGGCTCTACGCCCGGGCCGACTTCTCACCCTGGGTTAGCCGCTTTGTGGTCGGCGCCCAAACCGTCAAGCTCACTAAGGCAGCCCTTGAGACCCTAGCTGTCATCGCCTACCAGCAGCCAGCTACCAGGTCTTACATCGCCCAGGTGCGCGGAGTCTCAGCCGACGCAGCGGTACGCAACCTGCTGCAACGCGGGTTGATTACCGAAACCGCACCCGATGAAAATGGGGCCACCCAGTACATCACTACCGATACCCTGCTCGAAAAATTGGGCTTGAACTCCCTTGATGAGCTCCCGCCCCTAGCACCCTACCTCCCAGACCCGGCAGAAGTCAGTGCAGGCAAAGACCCCGAACTGACCGAACCCAGACCCTAAACCACCTAAGCACAGGTGCCCCAACCACTGGCACCTACAGACAAGCCGGGGCGCGCAGACGCCCCACCGACGAAAAGAGGAAAATACTATGGCAGCACAAGGACGCAGCGGCAACCACGGGCGCGGAGGCGCCGGCCGCGGCTTCGGCAAGAACAACGAATACCGTGGCGCATCCCAGGGCAGAAGCGGCGGCAAAGGCTTTGCCGGTAAGAGCAGCTCCGGTAAGGGCGGCTTTAAAGGCAACCAGGGAGCTAAGCCTGGTACTCCCAGTGGCCCCCGCAAGGCAGGCACCGGCAAGGGCCCCAAATTCCGTTCAGGCCAGCCCTTTGCCAAGGAGATGGGCGAGTTCCGCCCCTCTAACCGTGGCTCCAAAAACTTTGGCCCCCACCGTCCGCGCCGACCCAAGAACGCACCTGTAGACCACTACCCCTTCTACGACCACGATGGGGTGCGCCTGCAAAAAATCATGGCCCAAGCTGGCGTGGCCTCCCGCCGCGTCTGTGAAGAAATGATTGAAGAAGGCCGCGTAACGGTCAATGACACCCTCGTGACCGAGCTGGGTGTGCGCGTCAACCCCGATAAGGTCACCATCCAGGTTGATGGTATGACCATCCAAACCAACGACAAGCTGGTCTACATGGTGCTCAACAAGCCCACCGGTGTTGTCTCAGCCATGGACGACCCCGATGGTCGCCCCAACATCTCTAACTTCCTGCGCGCCTCCATGAACGAACGCGTCTTCCACGTGGGCCGCTTGGATGTTGAAACCGAAGGTCTGCTCCTGCTGACCAACGACGGTGAACTAGCCAACCGCCTGACTCACCCCTCCTACGAGGTGCCCAAGACCTACCTGGTGCAGGTGCCTGGCCCCATGGAACCGGGTATCGGCGCAGCCATGAAAAAGGGTCTACGCCTGGAGGACGGCGTCACCCGCGTGGACGAATTCAAGCTGGTGGACTCCACCCCCGGCCACGTCCTCGTTGAGGTCACCATCCACTCAGGTAAGAATCGTATTATCCGCCGCATGTTCGAGCACGTAGGCTACCCCGTTGAGAAACTGGTGCGCGTTGAGATGGGCCCCATCCACATCGGCTCCCAGAAACAGGGCACCGTGCGCAACCTCTCCAAAGTCGAAATCGGTAAGCTGCTGGCCTCGGTAGGGCTCTAATGAGCGGTTCACCCACCGTTTTTGACTCCCACCTGCACGGCCCCGTCCTAGTCATTGGGGCGGGCCTGCTGGGTGCCTCTATCGGGCTGGGGCTCAGCCACCAGGGGTACACCGTCTACATCTCCGACATCTCACCTACCACCGAAGCTGTTGCCCAAGACATTGGCGCTGGCACCTCCCTGCGGGCCCTGACCAGCCAATGGCAGGCCACAGCAGGGCAGGACGCCCCCGCCGGGCTAGAACTTGCCCCCCAGCTGGTAGTGGTGGCAGCGCCTCCGGATGTTACCGCCGACCTGGTGGTGCAGGCACTGACCGACTACCCGGGCGCTTTGGTGATTGACATTGCTTCAGTGAAGTCAGGGATCTTGGATACGGTGCGTGAATCGGGCGCTGATGTGAGCCGCTACCTGGGCACCCACCCTATGGCTGGGCGTGAAAAGTCAGGGCCGGTAGCTGCCCGCGGCGAGCTTTTTTCAGCCCGCCCCTGGGTGCTCTGCGACCATGAGGCTGTGCGCCCGGAACTGGTGAAGCTAGCCCAGCAGGTGGCTACCGAGTTGGGTTCGACCATCACTCACATGGATGTGCAGGAACACGACCGCACTGTGGCCTTGATTTCTCATGTGCCCCAGGTGATGAGTTCCCTGCTGGCCTCCCGCCTGCAGGAAACCCCTCTCTATGCGCTTGGTTTAGCCGGGCAGGGGCTACGCGATACCACCCGTATCGCCGCCTCAGACCCGGGGCTGTGGGTGCAGATCCTCTCAGCTAACGCTGAGCCTGTGGTCCAAACCCTCTACGGGGTGCGTGAGAATCTAGAGCGTCTAATTAGCACCCTAGAAGCTCCTGCTGCCTCTGGGGCCCGGCTCGATATTGCCCAGCTCATGAGCGAAGGTAACTCGGGTGTGGCCCGGATCCCCGGTAAGCACGGTGGTTCGCCCTCTGCTTTTGCCCAGCTCACTGTACTGGTCGATGACACCCCCGGCACCCTGGCCCGCCTCCTAGCTGAAATTGGTGAACTGGGCGTCAACCTGGAGGATTTGCGTCTGGAACATTCACCCGGTGCCCAGGTGGGTATGGCCGAAATTTCGGTCAACCCTAACGAACACGAAAAACTCATCGAAGACCTCACCGGCCGCGGCTGGAAGGTCGTCAAGTAAGGAAGAAAACTATGTCTGACAAGCTCGTGATCGCCATTGACGGCCCTTCTGGCTCTGGCAAGTCCTCGGTTTCTAAGGCAGTAGCTAAGCACTATGGGCTCGAATACCTAGACACCGGGGCCATGTACCGCGCCCTGACCTGGTACTGCCTGGACACCCAGGTTGATACCGCCGACGCCGCGGCCCTGGTTGCTGCAGCCCAGAGCTTCCCCTATGTTCAGGGCACCAGCCCCGATGAAGAGGTCATTGAGGTTGGGGGAGTGGACGTGCGTGATGCTATCCGTGAGCCCCGCATCTCTGAGGCAGTCTCAGCGGTTGCTTCTCATATGCAGGTCCGCCAGATTCTCATTGATATGCAACGGGGCTTTATCGCCCGGTCTCAGGCTGGCATGGTGGCAGAAGGCCGCGATATCACCACCGTTGTAGCCCCCGATGCTGATGCCCGCGTCCTACTGACCGCCAGTGAAGAAGTACGCCTGGCCCGCCGTGGCCTGCAACTGGGCGGCACTCAGAACTCTGAGCAGCTTGCCGCCCAGGTCTCAGCCCGTGACGCCAAAGATTCTAAGGTCACCAGTTTCACTGAAGCAGCTGAAGGTGTGGCCCTGGTCGATTCATCAGAACTCAACTTTGAAAAAACCATTGCAGCAGTTATTGAAGCTGTCGAAGACCAGCTAGCCCGGTAAAACGCAGGTAGCTTACCTGCGCCCGTCCACTGTGAACTAAACTTATCTACCAATGCACCGGCACCCGCCGGAACTCACCACAGGAGGTATCGCCCATGAGCGACGAACTCACCCCCCACGACGACTACGAGGTCAAATTCCTCGGCGGCGGCGACGATGACGTATCGGACCGTCTGGCAGAAATTGACGACGAAACCGCAGACCAGCGCGCCGAAGCCCTCCTCGCTGGCCTGGAAGACTACGAGCTCGATGAAGAAGACCGCGCTCTTCTAGCCTCGTGGGGCTACGACACCGGCGAGGACGAAGACCGCGAAGCTGACCCCGTGGTTGCTATCGTGGGCCGCCCCAACGTCGGTAAATCCACCATTATTAACCGCATCTTGGGCCGCCGTGAAGCCGTGGTTGAAGATAAGCCCGGTGTGACCCGCGACCGTGTCTCCTACAAGGCTGAATGGGCTGGTAAGGACTTCACCCTGGTTGACACTGGCGGCTGGGAAGCAGACGCTAAGGGTATTGACGCCCAGGTAGCAGCCCAGGCTGAGATCGCTGTTGCCCACGCGGACGTTGTGCTGCTGGTTGTTGATGCCCTCGTGGGTATCTCCGCAACCGACGAAGCCATTGTGCGTATGTTACGCCGTATAGACAAGCCCATCTTGCTAATTGCCAACAAGATTGACGACACCCACCAGGAACCTGAAGTTCACGCCCTCTGGTCTTTGGGTATGGGCCAGCCCTACCCGGTGTCGGGTCTGCACGGTCGCGGCCTGGCTGACTTACTGGATGCCCTGCTTGAGGTCATGCCTGAGCACTCCCAATACGCTGAACCTGAGGCCCTGGGTGGGCCTCGCCGTATTGCCCTGATTGGTCGCCCCAATGTGGGTAAGTCATCCCTGCTGAATAAGCTTGCTGGTGAAGAGCGTGCTGTGGTCAATGACCTGGCAGGTACCACCCGCGACCCTGTCGATGAGATTGTGGAGCTGGGTGGCCGCCCCTGGCGTTTTGTTGATACCGCAGGTATTCGCCGCCGTCAGCACATGGCCAAGGGCGCAGACTTCTACGCCTCCTTGCGCACCCAGACCGCTATTGAGCGTGCCGAGGTTGCTGTGGTGCTGCTGGATGTTTCTGAGCCCCTCAGTGAGCAGGATGTGCGTATCGTGCAGATGGCCGTGGACGCTGGCCGCGCCATGGTGCTGGCCTTCAACAAGTGGGACACCCTAGATGAAGACCGCCGTGAAATGCTCGAACGCGAAATTGAGCGCGATCTAGCCCATGTGAAGTGGGCGCCGCGCGTGAACATTTCAGCGAAGACTGGCTGGCACAAGGACAAGCTGGTCCCTGCCCTAGAGCACTCTTTGGATTCCTGGGATTCTCGTATTCCTACCGGCCGCCTCAACGCCTTCTTGGGTGAGATTGTGGCTGCTCACCCCCACCCCTTGCGCGGTGGTAAGCAGCCGCGCATTCTCTTTGGCACCCAGGTTTCTTCCCGCCCGCCTAAGTTCGTTCTCTTCACCACCGGCTTCCTTGACCCTGGCTACCGCCGTTTCATTATGCGCCGTCTGCGTGAGACTTTCGACTTTACTGGCACCCCGATTGACATCACCATGCGTGTGCGTGAGCGCCGTAGTTTAGGGGAACGTCAGAGCGGTAAGGCAGGTAAGGGCGGACGCCGCTAACCCCGGCCCATTTGAAATGTGACCTAAAACGCTCTAAAAAGGGCCAAAAAACCCGGTTTTCGATTTTGCACTCTCTCAAAGAGGTGTGTATAGTTATACGAGTGCTCGAGGGAACAGCAAAGTTCACGAGAGACAATCGGGTTGTGGCGCAGCTTGGTAGCGCACTTGACTGGGGGTCAAGGGGTCGCAGGTTCAAATCCTGTCAACCCGACAGATAAAGCTCCGGCCACTAGGGTAAAACCTAGTGGCCGGAGCTTTTTGCTACCCATATCGGTTCCACCAAACCGCCTAGCTTTTGGTCTATCTGCTGTAGTGGTACGGGCTGGTGAAACTGCCCTGTGGATTGTGTGAATGGGCCGTCATAGTCACGTCACATACTTACCATCGGCAGGTTTAATAAGGACGCCCGCCCCAGTTGATACCTAGAAGCCGCGGGCAAAGGGTGCAACACCAGGTTTTCCACAGGTTCCCCTGAAATATGCCCAAGAGCCTAATCTTCCTAGCATGGTGGCATGACTCAGCTCGAAAAACTCCACCAGAAACTACTGACCTGCCAGCAGCTGACTGCCCGTTACCCCAACCGCTATCAGCTAGATACCGCCATAGCCAGAGGCTTCTACCGGCGGGTCACTCGAGGCTTTTACCTGCACCGCACCGACTGGGAAAAACTAACCCCCCAAGAAGCCTATATGGCCCGGGTGCTTGCACTGGCAGCGTCCTACCCCGGCATAATTTTCTCCCACCAGACAGCAGCCCTGCTACAGGGGCTACCCCTAGAAACCCTGCCTGAGACTGTGCATGTCTACTGCTACCACCGCACGCGAGCTAAAGACTACACCGTGCACCACGGGGAGTTGCACCTACCCACCGACACCACGGTGCTTGCCCCAGGCATCCGCATCACCAGCTTGGAACGAACCCTAGCTGACCTGGCCGAACAGCCCAGTAGGCAGAGCTACCGCATTAAACTCTAAAATTCTTGCAACTGCACAGTGGGGGAGGAGCCTGCTGAGGGGGTGGGGCTTTCACGCAACTATGTGTGGTTCTGTGGGCTTGCGGTACCTTGTGAGGTCATCAACGCGTAATCTAGCGGAGGTGTAAGCAAGTCCACGGGGTTAGGGTGCATCTGTTTCTAACCGGTATAGAGTATGCAGGTTAAAGGGGTATGCACAGGTATGACTAGGTGATATGCCCATATTCCGCCCCAGCAGACAGGCTGTGAAACCAAAAGAGCCACCGGCACCACCTGCCACCTTTACAGAGGCCTTTATACGGGGTTGGTTTCCATGAGTTTTATGTGTGACATGGTGATATTTTAGGAGGTGGAAAGCGCAAACAAGCGTACACAAACAATCGCGGAACACGCCTCCGCAGTGAAGGAACCCATACTCATGTGGCAGCAGGTCTATGACCCACTGAATAACCAGGCGCTCTCAGCCCTCGTAGCATCAGTGCCGATTCTCATCTTCCTCCTAGGGCTCACCGTCCTAAAAATGAAGGGCCTCCACGCAGCCCTCGTCTCACTTGCCTCAGCGGTAGCGCTCGCCGTGCTCCTCTTTGGCATGCCTTTCGCCTCATCACTCTCAGCTATCGGTTACGGCTTCCTTGCCGGTATGTGGCCCATTGGCTGGATTGTGCTCATGGCCGTCTGGCTCTACCGCATCACCGTGCGTGCCGGTAATTTTGAGGTGATCCGTGGCTCTATCTCCGCTATCTCCGCCGACCAGCGCATCCAGGTGCTCCTGATCGCCTTCTGCTTCGGTGGCTTCCTGGAAGGTGCCGCAGGCTTCGGCATCCCCATCGCTATCTGTGCAGCCCTGCTCGTTGCCCTGGGCTTCGAACCTGTCAAGGCATGTTTGCTGGCCCTGGTCTCTAACGTCGCCTCAGGTGCCTACGGTGCTATTGGTATTCCCGTCCTGACCGGTGCAACCGTCTCAGGTGTTCCTCAGGCAGAACTGAACTCCATGATGGTATGGGTCCTGCAGACCATCACCATCTTCATCCCCCTTCTGCTGGTGATGATGCTCGATGGTGTACGCGGCCTTAAAGAAACCGGCCTGGTTGCCTTGGGACTGGGTCTTGTTGTCTCCGCCGCTCAGTCAGGGGTCATCCTCTTCCTCGGCCCTGAGCTTGTAGACATCGTCCCCTTCCTACTGGGCCTAATCCTGTTGGCAGGTATCATGATGAAGTGGCAGCCGGCTCACATCTACCGTGAACCCGGTGCCCCTTCTGTTGAAGAGCTGGGCAAGACCCCCAGCGGTTTCACCTTCTCTGGTGTGGTTAAGGCCTGGAGCCCCTTCATCATTCTGTCCATCATGATTCTGCTCTGGTCAACGCCGTTTATTAAGGCCTTGGTCAAGCCCGGAACTGACACCAGCGCAGCAGGTGCCCTGAACTGGACCACCATCCCCCTTCAGATGCCCGCTCTGCATAACCAGATCATTCAGGTTGCTCCCATCGTGGCTGAAGATACCGCTATGAAGGCTACCTGGAACTGGACCCTCTTTGCTGCCTCAGGTACAGCAATCCTCATCGCAGCCCTGATTACTATCGCTATCTCTAACATCACCTGGGGCGCGGCCTTTGAAGAACTGGGTGGCGCCTGGAAGCAGCTCTGGCGGCCGATTCTGCTGATCTGCCTGGTCATGGCAGTTGCTAACGTCATGAACTTCGGTGGCATGTCTTCTGCCCTGGCCCTGGCCCTGGCAGCAGTTGGCTCCATCTTCCCCCTCTTCTCCTCCATCATCGGCTGGATAGGTGTATTTGTGACCGGCTCCGTAGTCAACAACAACACCCTCTTTGCTGGCCTGCAGGCCACCACCGCAAGCCAGATTGGGGCCAACTCCGGTCTGCTGGTTGCAGCTAACACCGCCGGTGGTGTCATGGCTAAGGTTGTTTCACCCCAGTCCATTGCGATTGCGGCGGCCTCCGTAGACATGTCTGGCCAGGAATCAAAGATTACTAACGCAGCCATCAGGTACTCCCTGGCCCTGCTGGTTATCCTCTGCGTTTGGGTCTACGTACTTTCAATGCTACTACCTGCCTAAACCTGAGGGCTACCTACAGGAAATATCAAGGACGCCCGCCCCACCTCCCTGCCGTATGCGGCAGAAGGTGGGGCGGGCGTCCTTTACATGTGTGAGCTGATTTGTCTACAACTCAATGAATTCAGAGGCGTTCATCTTGAAGGCTGCTGCCCCGCTGCTGCACACCAGATAGGTGCCATCGTTGAGGCAGGAAGCCTTCTCGGTATTGATGGAGTAGCCAACCGGTAGGTCAGTTACTCTGTTGCTGACAGTATTTTCTTTGCTGACGTTCTGCACCAGGTTCCCATGTGCATCCAGGGTAATGACCTGGTTGGTGTTCCCTCCGCTGGGTCTGACGCAGGCGAGGTGGTTGCCTTCACCAAAGCTACAGCTCACCCCGTGGGCCTCGGCAACGATAGAGAAATGGCCGGTGAGGGACGTGACCATGTAGGGCTCAGGGGTGGCGATAGGGATGCCGCCTAGGCGATAATCGGTCATGGCTTCAAGCCTATTTCCCTTACCTTCGCATGAAACCGTGCGGCCCATGTACCTGGTTTCAAGAGGCATATAGGAGTGGCAGAGGTAGCCGTTGATGTTTACTTTCTCAGTGGAACCAGCGAACTGCGCGTTGAAGTCTGCAAATGTCTCTTGCACCTCGGCGCATGAGGCTGAGCCTTCTGCAAGGACGAGGGTGGTTCGGCCGGTATTACTGGGCCCGCAGTCAGTGCCTGCTACTACGGCGGGGGCCGTTACCCGAATGGTAGTCGGGGCGCTAGTGGGGGAGGGGGCGGGCTGCTCGGTCGTAGCTAGCGGTGACGGTGCCACAGGTGAACTCTCCACCGCCTGGGTGCTGGGGGTTGCGGTAGGTAGGGCACTGGGTGTGCTGCTAGTTTCTGATGGGGAGGGGCTAGCTGAGGAAGAGGCCGCCTGAGAAAGGTTGGTTGGTGGGGCGGTGGGTGCTGCAACATTTCCCTGCCAGCCGCAGGCGGAGAAGAGAAGAACTGCGCACAATGATGTAGCTGATGCTGCCCGCCCTAATGAGAAAGACATGGTTGCTCCTGAAGAATAGCGTGGTGTGCTGTTCAGCTTACCTGAAACAAACTCCCAGGAAAGATATTTGCCTGCCGGTAACGGCCAGACCAACCTCATCCATTGGGCCGGGGTGTGCGTCACCGTCAGCTAAGGCAGGCGTCCGCTGCGCTCAGCAGACAAGAAACTCACCAGGCCCCGGCCACCTACCTGCACGGCAGGAAAAGCCAGGGGCCTGGCCAGTTTAAGGACGCCCCCACCCGCCTGACGCTGCTGGCTGCGAGTACGCCGCCATAGAACCAAAAAATCGTCGAGCGCACCCTGCACCATCCGGTAGGTTTCAGGGTCAAGCTCCTGAGCTTTAGCACGCATCCGCTGAATAAAAGGAACAATATTCTGGCCAATACCTAGCAGACTGGTGTACCCCTCATCCATGGCTAAACTAAAACAAACATCAACTACCTCTTGCACCTCTTCAGGGGAGTGGCGATCTAACCACGCCCGGCTGACCAGCTCAACCCGGTCGCTAGCAGGAGTGGGGCGCTCCACCAGCGCAAAATGCCCCCTGGCGTCGGTATGCCAATTAAAAATAGAATGCTGCATCAGCCCGAAGAAGCTACTAGCAACCACCTGCGGGGTTCCCCGCTTAAACATCAGACGCCCCACAATACTATCGACCGGTATATAGTCCACCGTCTTAGCGCAGATACCCTGGTAGCCCGGCTGGCCCAGAAACTCAGGCACAAAACCCGGCGAATCGAAAGTAACCAACTCATCAATACGGGCCTGAGCCTGCTCACCCTGCACACTGGCCGCATACACCGCCAGGTGCCCGCCCTTAGAATGACCAGTCACGAAAAGCGGAAGCCTAGAATCACAGGCCAGCGCCTCCGAAAGATAATCAGCGGCAAGTGCCTGAGCAGGAATCCGCTGCCGGGCAGCTAGATGAAAGTCCTCCTTCCACCCGGTGAGCGTATCGTCAGTCCCACGGAAAATAACCTGCTTGAGCACCCCAGGGAGCACCAAGGTCAGAGCCGCAAACTGAACCTGCTCAGCATCGTCCTGCTTAGCCTCATAACGGCAAAACTTGAGCCCAGCAAACCGGGCAGAAGCCGCAACCAGCTTAAGCAGCTGCAACCGCTGAGCAGTCGCCAGAAACCAGTTCGCCCGCAAAGTACCATCACTAGAAAATTCCTGATAAATCTGAGCTGCACCCACCCCATAAGCAAAACCCCCGTGATGCTCGGCAATAACATCAAGCGGCAAATAAGCCAGCTCATTGAGCAGACACACATCAACATGGGTCAGTTCCCGCTCAGCGGGAGTATCATGCAGGTGCTTTTGGGCGTAAGCCAGAAGGTTCATTCGTCCATCATTCCTTGGGGGTACTGCTTCCAGGATAAGAAAGATGTTTCGTAGCTGTAAACAAATCTGTAACGGGAATGTAAAACCGGTATTTTTGGTGAAACTATTCTCGCTGCGGGCTTAAGCTTGAAAAGATCTTCATACGATTTAGAGAACCGGAGCAACCATGCACCTTCAACCTAAGGACCACGACAAACTCCTGGTCGTTGTCGCTGCCGACCTCGCCCGCCGCCGTCAGGCCCGCGGCCTCAAACTCAACTACCCCGAAGCTATCGCCATTATCACCTACGAACTGCTCGAAGGGGCCCGCGATGGCCGTAGCGTAGCAGAGCTGATGAGCTGGGGTAGCACCATCTTAACCCGTGAGGACGTCCTCGATGGAGTTGCCGAAATGATTCACGATGTGCAGGTCGAAGCGACCTTCCCCGATGGCACCAAGCTTGTTACCATCCACAACCCCATCCGATAGAAGAGGCGCACCCCATGATTCCCGGTGAATACATCCTGGCTGACGAACCGGTAACCTGCAACGCAGGCCGTGAAGCTATCACCCTTGACGTAACCAATACAGGCGACCGCCCCGTGCAGGTTGGCTCCCATTACCATTTTGCAGAGGCCAACCAGGCCCTAGACTTTGATCGCGATGCTGCACTGGGGCACCGTCTTGATATCCCTGCTGGTACCGCTGTCCGTCTAGAACCGGGCGATACCACCACCGTGCGCCTTATCCCTTTGGGCGGTGAACGGACAGTATTCGGCTTCCGTGACCTTGTGAGCGGCCCCCTTGACTCCCGCCCGGCCACCAGCTTTACCGCCACCAGCACACCTGCAGAAACAGAAGAAGTAGCTAGCTGCTGATAGCAGCCTCTCACCCCAGCCTGAGGCCCACGCCAGGTAGCCTGCCGCCTCACACAGCACCCAGTAGAACGAGGAAGATTTTCCATGAGTTTTGAACTTAGCCGCGAACGCTACGCTAGCCTCTACGGCCCCACCACCGGCGACTCCATCCGTCTAGCAGATACAGACCTAGTAGCCACTATCGAAAAAGATCTGACCGTAGCGGGTGAAGAAGCAGTCTTTGGCGGGGGTAAGGTCGTCCGTGACGGCATGGGCCAAAATAGCCAGATGGTACGTGACCAAGACGTCCCCGATACCGTGATCACTAACGTAGTAATTATCGACTACACCGGTATCTATAAGGCAGATGTTGCTCTGCGCGATGGCCATATCCAAAAAATTGGTAAAGCAGGCAACCCTGACACCATGGACGGTGTAGACATCGTCATTGGCGTTGCAACCGACGTCATCGCCGGTGAAGGAAAAATTCTTACCGCCGGTGGTATCGACACCCACATCCACTTCATCAGCCCCGACCAAATCGAAACCGCCCTCGTCTCAGGTATCACTACCATGATTGGTGGCGGCACCGGCCCCAGCGAATCCACCAAGGCCACCACCATCACCCCAGGTGAAGCCAACATTCACCATATGCTCAAGAGCTTTGAAGAGTTCCCCATGAACTTCGGCCTACTGGGCAAGGGCCACGGCTCCTCACAAGCGCCCATCGCAGAACAGATTCAGGCCGGTGCAGTTGGCCTCAAAATCCACGAGGACTGGGGCGCAACCCCCTCATCCATCAACACCTCACTTGAGGTCGCAGACGCCTATGATGTGCAGGTTGCAATCCACACCGACACCCTCAACGAAGCAGGATTCGTAGAAGATACCCGCGCAGCAATTGCCGGACGCGTCATCCACACCTTCCACACTGAAGGTGCAGGTGGCGGGCACGCCCCCGATATTATCGAACTTGCCGGTGACCCCAACGTCCTACCTGCATCAACCAACCCCACCCTGCCCTTTACCCGCAACACCCTTGAAGAGCACCTTGATATGCTCATGGTCTGCCACCACCTTAACCCCTCCATCCCAGAGGACGTGGCCTTCGCTGATTCACGAATCCGTAAAGAAACCATCGCAGCTGAAGACGTTCTGCACGATATGGGCGTTTTCTCCATGACATCATCAGACTCCCAAGCTATGGGGCGTGTGGGGGAAGTAATCCTGCGTACCTGGCAGGTTGCTGACTCTATGAAAAAGCAGCGCGGCACCCTCCCAGAAGATGAATCAATTACCGGTGATAACTTCCGTATCAAACGCTATATCTCTAAGTACACCATCAACCCTGCTCTTGCCCACGGTATTTCTCACGTAGTAGGTTCCATCGAACCCGGTAAGTTCGCTGACCTGGTGCTGTGGGAACCTAAGTTCTTTGGTGTTAAGCCTGACCTTATTATCAAGGGAGGGCAGATGGCTCACGGCGTGATGGGAGATGCCAATGCGTCTATCCCAACTCCCCAGCCGCGCTGGTACCGAAAGGCATTCGGCTCCTATGGCAGCGCCGTCTACGACAGCTCTATTACCTTCATGTCTCAGGTGGCCATTAGCAATGATGTTCCCGGCAAGCTGGGCTTGCAGAAGGTGATCCGCCCCGTCCACGGTATTCGCACTCTTCAAAAATCAGATTTGAAGTTTAACGGTGAAACCCCTGAACTGAGTGTTGACCCAGAGACCTACGAGGTGAAGGTCGACGGTGAAGCTATCACCTGCCAGGCTCAAGACGAGCTGCCCATGGCCCAGCGTTACTTCCTCTTCTAAACCACAGTAGATAAGGACAAAATCTCTATGATTATTACCGAGATCCTCGGAAACGCTTCGACAGATCAAGGGCAGCAGCTTCTCGCTGGCCGGCATATTGAGAAAGTCACCTTGCCTAGTGCTGATTTGGTGAAACGGATTCAGCGTCTTACTACTGACCATCATCGTGAGCTGGGTCTGCGTCTGCCCGCCAAATCACCGGATTTGCAGGACGGCGATATCTTGTTGCTAGAAGATACCGGTGAGCATGGTAACGCTGTGGTTGTTGCAGTCTTGCCGACAGATGTTCTGGTGATAGCTCCGCCGACCATCCTGCAGATGGGTTTTGTAGCTCATTCTTTAGGCAACCGCCACTTACAGGCCCAGTTCTTCGATGAAACCAGTGAATATGGTGCTGAGGTGATGGTGGTGCAGTATGACCACACTGTGGAAAGTTTCTTGCTGCACCATGAGGTTCCTTTTGAGCGGATGGAGCGGGTTATGCCGGTTCCTTTCCGTCATACTGAGCATACGCACTAGGGGTTGGCTGTGAAACTCGACCCCATGTTTGCCATGATGCAGCTCACCGACTCTGCGGTGCCGACCGGCGCTTTTAGCCACTCACTGGGCTTTGAAACCTACATGCACCGAGAAATTCTGGTGGATGAAGCAAGTTTCTCAGCCTGGCTTGAGATGTTTATTAAAGAGCAACTGTGCTACACCGATGCACTAGCTATCCGGTTAGCTTATTCCTGCGCCTCCGGTGAGGAACTAGCAGATTTAGATGAGCTGCTGACCGCAGCTACCTTACCGCAACAGGTGCGGGAGGGAACTGCCACCATGGGGCGGCGTCTGCTGGCCTTAGCCTCGATGAGCTACCCCAGCGCGGGCATCCAGGACTACTCCGAACGAGTAGCTACCGGGCAAGCAAGTAGCCACCCCGCCCTCGTCTGGGGAATGCTAGCTAGAGAGCTAAAAATAGCTGAGGATGAAGCCGTAGCATCCCACCTTTATGCCACGGTAATTTCATTGACGCAGAACGCAGTGCGCGCAATACCCCTGGGGCAGAATACCGGCCAACGGATTATCAGGGCAGCCCAGGGGTGGGTAAAACACGCTACCTCTGTTTCTGCCCAGCTAAGCCCTGATGATCTTGGCGCGATTGCTCCGGGGCTTGAAATTGCCCAGATGAACCACGAGCGGCAACGTGCCCGCATGTTCATGAGCTAATCACCGAGTCAAACATTGAAAGAAGAAAGAACGATGGACCCTATTATTATCGGAATCGGCGGCCCCGTTGGCGCTGGTAAAACTCAGCTCATCGAGCGTATCTCTCGCGCAATGAGCGATGAAGTATCGATGGCTGCGATCACCAACGATATTTACACCATTGAAGATGCAAAAATTCTAGCCCGTAACTCAGTGCTCCCCGAATCACGCATTATCGGCATCGAAACCGGCGGCTGCCCCCACACCGCTATCCGTGAAGACACCTCCATGAACGAGGCAGCCATCGAAGAACTAAAGAAACGATTTGACGATTTGCAACTGATTTTCGTTGAATCAGGTGGCGATAACCTCTCCGCCACTTTCTCACCTGAACTCGTAGATTTTTCTATGTACATCATTGACGTAGCGCAGGGAGAGAAAATCCCCCGCAAAGCGGGCCAGGGCATGATTAAATCTGACCTCTTCATCATCAATAAGACCGATCTGGCCCCCTACGTTGGTGCTGACCTAACGGTGATGGAAGCAGATTCACAGGTCTTCCGTAAAGACAAGCCTTTTGCCTTTACCAACCTGGTGACCGATGAAGGCCTAGAAAACGTGCTGAACTGGATCCGCAAGGACGTGCTCATGCTCGATTTAGCTGATTCCTAGCCTTAAGGTGCCGGTGAAGAAGAAAGAAGAGAGTATGCCCACCTCAACACATGATACTGGGCGCCATCACCAGCCCGAATGCAAAGAGGGGACCAAACCGCAACCTGAGAACTGGGCCGGTCAGCTACGTCTGAACATTGCCCAACGGCAGGGTACCTCCTACGCTGCCTCCCAGTATCATGAGGGAGCTCTCCGCATTTTGCGCCCGCACTACCTCGATAAGAGCGGGCAGGTTAATTACACCATCATTAACCCAGGTGGGGCTTACTTCGGTGCTGACCGCTACCTGCTAGACCTTACTATCCAGGACCAAGCATCCTTAGTGCTGACCACCCAGTCTGCAACCAAAATCTATAAGACCCCACAGGGCCCTGCCTACCAGCAGCTTACAGCCAAGCTAGGGGAGGGAGCAGTACTGGAATATGTTCCAGACCAGCTCATTCTCTACCGCCAAGGAGCCTACCGTCAGTCCTCTTCCATCGACATGGACCCTACCGCCAGTCTGGCGCTCACCGAAATAATTACCCCCGGTTGGGCACCAGATGGCAGCAGCTTCGGCTATGAAGAGCTATGGATGCGCACCGAGGTGCGGGTTACTGGGCCCGCAGGCCCCAAACGCCTTGCCGTAGACCAGCTCCGACTCCGCCCCTCAGACTACACCGACATTCAAGGGATCGGTCTGATGGAAGGCTATTCTCACACCGGGCAGCTACTCATCGCTGATGCCCGCATCGACCAGGCCCTCTATGAGCGCATTGCCACCGTGGCTGAAGAATCTCCCACCCGTAGCGGGGTCAGCCGAATAGGTGGCGACAACACCTACGGAGTCAAAGCCCTCATCGTGCGTAGCCTAGCTCAATCGACCGGCGAAATTATGTCTTTGCAACACTCCATTATTGATGAGATAAGGGCCCTGTGGCGTGGCCAAGGCCCACTCGATTTACGAAAATACTAGGGAAACAGGGTTATGTTTTATATTCTCAGTGCGCTCCGAGGAATCTCTCAAATATTTTTTGCGCAGAACGCGGCAACAGGGCTCCTAGTCCTTGCAGGCATGGCCCTCTTCGACCTCAGAGCTGCTGCGCTCATGCTCCTAGGGTCAGCAGTACAAGGGGCCACCGGCCTTGCAAGCGGCCACAAAGACCAAGTACAGGCTGGCCTCTTCGGATTCAACGGCGCCCTGGTAGGAGCAGCTACCGGTGTACAACTTCAAGACTGGACGCTGGGAATCACCCTCACCCTGGTAGGGGCTGCTACCTGCACCCCCGTTGGCGTATTCTTTGAACGTCTCTTTGCCAGCCCCGCCCTGAACTGGGCCAAACTACCCGTATCAACTGCACCCTTTTGCACCGTAACAGGTCTTCTCATAACAGCAGTTGCCAGCCTCAGCGTCACAGGCCCTCTCACCACAGGTGAAGGACTCGCCGGGGCAGGTACCGGCATAGCAAACAGCATCGCCGAAGTGATTCTAGCTGACGGGCCCTTCACCGGCGTCCTCATCGCCCTAGGCCTAGTGATAGCCCCACTAGAACTAGGAGCCTTCGCCCTCTACGGCGCTGCCCTAGCACTCATCATCGCCACGCTCACCCACGGCGGGCTCCTTGAAAGCTCTACCGGACTCTACGGCTACAGCGCAGTCCTTGTCTCCATCGCAGTAGGCGCAATCTTCTGGCCAGAAGCATCACTTACCACCCGAATCATCGGAGCAACAGCCGGGGTCGCTCTCACCACCGCCATCCAACCACTGCTAGCCTTAACCCCTCTACCGGTCTACACCTGGCCCTTCCTGCTCTCACTATGGATCGTGCTAGCAGCCCGCGCAGCAACCACCGCCAAGCAACACAAAAACCTCACCGAAGCCCAGCAGGAAGCCACTGCCTAAATGTCGCTGATAGCCTCAACCGGCTCACTCTCACACCCCCAAGAACCGGCTACAATCCCGCCCAACCCAGACAAGACCCACCAGCTAGGTCTACAAGGCCGCCGCCGCGTGGCGTCCTTCTGGCTCCTAACGCTCACCATAGCCACCCTGGCCGCTGCCACCCTAGGCCTACTAGTAGGCTCAGTACCCCTCAACCTAGGGCAAGCTCTCACTGTCATCGGCCACCACACCCTGGGCCTAGCCCTACCCGAGAACCTAGGCCCAGCCACAGACGCCATCATCTGGCAGGTCCGACTCCCACGCATCATCCTCGCCCTGGCAGTAGGCACCCTCCTGGCCCTAAGCGGTATGGTCCTCCAAGCCATGGTGCGCAACCCTCTGGCCGAACCTCACCTCCTCGGCATCAACTCTGGGGCCTCAGCAGGGGCAGCCCTCGCCATCCTCTTCGGCCTAGGAGCAGGGGCCCTCGGCTCCCAAGCTCTACCTATCACGGCCTTCCTCGGCGCCCTCATCGCCTCAGCCATGGTCTACCTGCTGGCCACCACCGGCGGCCGCTTCACCTCCCATCGCCTCCTCCTCTCCGGCGTGGCAGTAGGCTACGCCCTCACCGCCCTCACCAGCTTCCTCATCGTCATGAGCGGCAACGCAGAAGGCACCCGATCAGTCATGTTCTGGCTACTAGGGTCACTCGCACTGGCAAGCTGGGGGATTAGCCTGACCGTAGTCGTAGCGGTCACTGTACTCACTGGCCTTATTTTCTACCTGATGAGCCACTATCTAGATGTGCTCTCCGTTGGCGACGAGTCAGCACACACCATGGGCCTGTCCCCAGAGAAAATCCGTATCGTCCTTCTGCTAGTGGTCTCCTTAGGAGTAGGAACAGCGGTCGCAGCCTCAGGCAGTATCGGCTTCATCGGCCTCATCGTTCCCCACCTCACCCGCAAACTCGTCGGTGCCACCCACCGTCTAGCCCTGCCCGTAGCAGCCGTCATGGGCGCAGGGATCATGACGCTAGCTGACATCCTCTCGCGTACACTCATCGCACCGCAAGAACTTCCCATCGGCATCCTTACCGCCCTACTGGGTACACCCCTGCTCATCATGCTTATCAGAGCCCAAAGAGCCTAAAAACTACACAAGGTAATACAGCCTATTCAAGAAACGGAGATCCCCCATGAGCCTTCCCACACCCCGCCTGCGTACCGCCTGCCTGACTCTAGCGTCCGCCCTGATCCTGTGCTCCTGCGCTAGCACCAGCTCTACCAGCACACAGAATGCCAGCAGCGAGCCAGGTTTCCCCCTCACCATAGAAAACTGCTCAACCTCCATTACCATCGACCACAAACTTGAGCGTGTTGCCCTTCTTGAACCTGCCTCAGCAACAGCTCTAGCCCAGCTAGGTGTTCTCGATCGGGTTGTTGCCCGTGCAGGAGCCTACCCGGATGAGTACTACAGCCCCCAGGTGCGCTCCCAGATTGCTGAGATCCCTAACTACACCCAAGACCTGGACCCCACCGGTCACGTGCAAATCTCCATCGATAAGATTCTCTCTGACCAGCCCGATAGCGTCTTCCTGGGAGAAGTTGAAAACATCACCCCTGAATCCCTTGTTGAGATGAACATCCCCGTTATCCAGGAACCTGCCATGTGCCGCACCGGGGCACCGGAATCTCAAAGCTACCAGAGCGTCTATGACCAGGTGAGCATGTACGGGAAAATTTTTGGTGTTGAAGATAAGGCAGAACAAATCAACAGCGAACTTGCCCAGCGAGTTAAAGCTGCTGAAGAGACCGTCGAACAATCAGGGCGCCAAGGCCGCACCGCCGCAGTACTCTACCCAACCGTTGGTGGCGGCACTATCTATGCCTACGGCACCCGCTCCATGGCAGACCCCCAACTTACAGCAGCAGGGTTTATCAACGTTTTTGCAGACACCGACCAGCGCGTCTTTGAAGTGACCCCCGAAGAGCTCATCGCCCGCAACCCCGATGTGCTGATTCTGCTGCACACTGACGGCCAAGCCCAGCCTGTCGAAGATGCCCTACGTTCCATGCCCGGTGCATCATCCATCACCGCGGTGAAAGATGACAATATTATGGTTCACCTGATGAACTTCACTGAGCCAGCCACGCCCCTGTCTGTTACCGGCCTTGAGAACATTGTCGATCGGTTCTATTCATGATCTCAGCCCAAAACCTGAGCTACTCCTACGGCACACACCAGGTCATCGCCGATGTTTCCTTCTCCACAGCCCCAGGCCAAATAACCGGTCTGGTGGGGCCTAACGGGAGCGGAAAATCTACCCTGATTCGTCTGCTCAGCGGCATCATGAGCCCCAACAGCGGAACCATCACCATCGACGGTGAACCCCTCAACCACCTCAGCGCCAAAGCCCGCTCCCAGCGGATCGCGGTTGTCGTTCAAGAGCGGGACGCAGAGCCCGGCCTGAGCGTCGCTGAGATGGTGATGCTGGGGCGCACACCCCATCTAGGGATTTTTCAACATGCTGGGGCAGAGGACGAACAGGAAGTAGCCCTAGCCCTAGAACAGGTAGATGCTCTCAAACTGGCCCATCGGTCCTTTTCTCAGCTATCAGGTGGAGAAAAGCAACGGGTACTGGTAGCGCGAGCTCTTGCCCAGAAAACTAACTACCTCTTATTAGATGAGCCGACGAATCACCTTGATGTCCGCCATCAGCACGAGCTGATGCAACTGATTCGGGCCAGCCAGCGACAGGTTATCGTGGTCTTGCACGACTTAAACCTAGCTGCCCAATACTGTGACCGTATTGCTATACTCCACCAGGGGCACATCGTTAGCCAAGGGCAACCACAAGATGTACTGGTTCCTGAAGTATTAGAGCCGGTCTATGGTGTACGTGTGCACCCCACAGACGTGCGCGGCACCCGTCAGCTCTTCTTCGAACTTAAGCCGTAAGAACTCTTTTAGAAGAGCCGCCCTTCAGCCTCGGCGCTAGGTTCTTCGAGGGCCAGTAGGTATTCTTTGCGTTCTAACCCTCCAGCGTAGCCGGTGAGTTTACCGTCAGCGGCTAGAACCCGGTGGCAGGGAATGAATATGGAGACCTTGTTGCGCCCTACCGCCTGCCCTACTGCCTGGGCTGGTGCGCCTGGGCCCACAATCTTAGAGATAGCCCCGTAGGTGGTGGTGTAACCGTAGGGGATATCTTGCAGGGCCGCCCAGACAGCTAACTGAAAATCTGTGCCTTCAGGGGCGATAGGCAGCTCAAAGACGGTGCGCTGGCCAGCAAAATATTCCAGGAGCTGGGCTTGGGCGTCGGTGAGCACATCGCAATCGCTGATTTCGATGCGGCGCCCCAGGGCATCGCTGGTGGGGAAATGAGCCTGGCCGGTGAACCAGGCGCCGGTGAGCACCTGCCCATTAGAGGCCAGAATCATTTCCCCGAGCGGGGTGAGGGTGTGGGCGTGGTGGCTCGTCATACTTAGTCTTGTTCGACGTCCTCATCGACCCAGTCCAGGGTCTTTGAGACAGCTTTCTTCCACAGGCGGTACTGGCGTTCGACTTCGTCCTTTTCCATCTGGGGTTCCCAGCGTTTGTCTTCGGACCAGTTGTCGATAACGTCCTGTTCACCTTCCCAGAAGCCAACGGCGATACCGGCTGCGTAGGCGGCACCTAGGGCGGTGGTTTCGATGACCTTGGGGCGGATGACGGGCACCCCTAGCAGGTCTGCCTGGAACTGCATGAGGAACTCGTTAGCGGTCATACCACCATCAACGCGTAGCTCTTCAAGTTCTACATTAGTGCCAGCGGCTTCGGCGTCAGCGTTCATAGCGTCGAGTACTTCGCGGGTTTGGAAGGCGGTAGCTTCAAGGGCTGCGCGGACGATGTGGGCCCGGTTGACGTAGCGGGTGAGGCCTACAATGACGCCGCGGGCATCTGATTTCCAGTGGGGTGCGAAGAGCCCGGAGAAAGCAGGTACCACGTAGGCTCCACCGGAGTTTTCGACGCTGGTGGCTAGTTCTTCTGATTCGCTGGCATCATCAATCATTCTGAGGTTGTCGCGCAGCCACTGGATGAGGGAGCCTGAGACGGCGACGGAGCCTTCCAGGGCGTAGACGGGGGCCTTCTCGCCGAGCTTGTAGGCAACGGTGGTGAGCAGACCGTTTTCTGAGATGACGGGTTCGTTGCCGGTGTTCATGAGCATAAAGTTACCGGTGCCGTAGGTGTTCTTGGCCATACCTTTTTCGAAGCAAGCCTGGCCGAAGGTGGCTGCCTGCTGGTCACCGAGGATACCTGAGATGGGGGTTCCGTGCAGCAGACCCTTGGGGCGGCCGTGCCCGTAGACTTCGGAAGATGACTTAATCTCGGGCAGCATGCTCATGGGGATACCCATATCGGCTGCGATGTTTTCGTCCCATTCTAGAGTTTTGATGTTCATGAGCAGGGTGCGGGAGGCGTTGGTGACGTCGGTGATGTGCACCCCGTCTTCAACGCCGCCGGTGAGGTTCCACAGCAGCCAGGTATCGGTGGTACCAAAGAGTAGGTCGCCTGCTTCTGCTTTGTCGCGGGCTCCTTCAACGTTGTCGAGGATCCACTTGATTTTGGGCCCTGAGAAGTAGGTGGCTAGGTTCAGGCCCACAATATCCCGGTACTTGCCGGGGCCTTCGTCGCCGCCGAGTTCGTCGCAGATTTTTTGGGTGCGGGTATCTTGCCAGACGATGGCGTTGTAGATGGGTTTGCCGGTGTTTTTGTCCCAGACGACGGTGGTTTCACGCTGGTTGGTGATGCCTACAGCGGCGATTTCGTGGTGGTTTACTTCGGCCTTGGTAAGGGCTTCACCGACTGATTTTCGCACGTTCTCCCAGATTTCCATGGGGTCGTGTTCGACCCAGCCAGCTTTGGGGAAGATTTGTTCGTGTTCGTGCTGGCCCACGCTTTTGAGGTGACCGTCTTTGGTGAAGAGAATGGCGCGGGAGCTGGTGGTGCCCTGGTCGATGGACAGGACGTACTTCTTACGTTCGGGGAGCTGTGACATGGTTTTCCTCTTTTCGTGGGTGCGCCGCCTTTGGCGCGGTGGTGAGGCTTACTTGTTTTTAGTATATGGTGCGGACGCCGGCGACCGGCTTATCCCAGGAGGGCCGGTACAAGGAGCGCGGCTGCCGCTGCGCCGATGAGGGGCCCAATGACTGGCACCCAGGCATAAGCCCAGTCAGATGAGCCCTTGCCTTTGATGGGCATGAGGGCGTGGGCTAGGCGGGGTGCTAGGTCGCGGGCAGGGTTGATAGCGTAACCGGTGGGGGTGCCCAAGGATAGGCCGATAGCAACAACGATGAAGGCTACAGCTAGGGGTCCTAGCCCTGAGGGGGTGCTGCCAGAGGCCAGGACGAAGCCAACGAGCACGAAGGTGCCGAAGGCTTCGGTGAGGGTGTTCCACCCGTAGGAGCGAATGGCTGGGCCGGTGGAGAAGATACCCTTGGTGGTGCCCGGCTCTGCCTGATCAAAGTGCTTCTTATAGACCAAGAAGGCACCCCAGGCACCCAGGAAGGCACCTACCATCTGGGCTGCCACATATATGAAGAAGTGGCCGGTGGTGGGGGAGATACCAGGGGCGAAGTCACCACCAGAAAGGAGCAGTCCCAAGGTGACAGCGGGGTTGAGGTGGGCACCGGATGGGGCAGACATGTAGACGGCAGCAAAAACTGCCAGGCCCCACCCAAAGGCGATAGTGAGCCAGTCAGTGTTCTTAGCAGCTGACTTGGGCAGGGTAACTGCAGCGCAGACCCCAGCACCTAACAGGATCAGGATTCCGGTTCCAATAACTTCAGACACGAAAGCACCCAGGACGGTTGCGGTGCCCTCTGCGGTAACTAGGGCGCTTGCCTGGAAGCTGGCTTCAGCGCCAGCGGCCAGTAGTGAGCTCATCGTCGACCTCATATTTTCTGTGAAAGCCAGGCGCCTGCGGTAGGCACCTGGCAGCTAGTAGTATTCAATTCTTTACCCCAGGCCAGGGCCCTTTACTGGAGCGCACGCACCGGGCGGCGGGGCGCCACCTGAGGCGCCCCAAGAACTTCAGCGGCGGCGTCCGCGTCCTCAGTGCGAGTTTCAGCCGCAGCGATAGCTTTAACCCGCGCAGCGTACATGTCCTTTTCACGGGTCACGGTGGCCTGGCCCCAGCCAAGTTCAGCGGCCATGATCTCAAGAACCTCATCGGCGGCTGCCAGGCCACGATCAGTAGCCTCAAGATCTAGGCGGACGCGGCGCACCAGCACATCTTCAAGGTGCAGAGCCCCTTCAGCCCGCACCGCCATAGCCACATCGGCCCGCAAAAACTGGGATGCCTGCGCCAGCGGAGCACCCAGGGACGGGTCTTCCTCGATGAGGGTGAGCACATCAGCCAGCTCAGCGCCGTAGCGTTCTAGCAGGTGCTCCACACCGTCCTCATCCCAGCCCTTCTCAGCAGCCAGCGCGCCGGCACGGGCTGCCAACACCTCATACCCCTCAGCACCGACCAGCTTGATGTTCTCGGTAACAGAGGGCAGATCCTTGGCGCGGTCGCCCAGGGCGAAGTCCACGGCGTCCTCGGCCATCACGCGGTAGGTGGTGAGCTTACCACCGGCGATAGCGCTCATGCCGGGGGCAATCTCCATGACAGTATGCTCACGCGAGACCTTAGTAGATGCAGCATTCTCACCCTTCTTCACTACCGGCTGCAGCAGGGGGCGCAAGCCAGCGTAGGAGCTGATAATATCGGCCTCGGTCAGCTCATCGGCAATCAGCTTATTAGCCTGGTCGAGCACATAGCGAATATCTGCCTTGGTGGCGACGGGGCGCTCACGGTCCTCGGTGTAGGGGGTGTCAGTGGTGCCAATAATCCAGTACCGCTGCCAAGGAATAATGAAGAGAACCGACTTCTCGGTCTTGGTGAAGATACCGCTGGTGGCCTTGATACGGTCGCGGGGCACGGTGATGTGCACACCCTTGGAAGCCAGCACCTTCAGGCCCTGGTCCTTAGTGGCCATGGACTCTGATTCTTCGGTCCACACGCCGGTTGCGTTGATGATGCGCGCGGCCTTGACGGTCTTTTCGTCGCCGGTTTCTAGGTCAACAATCTGGGCGCCGATAACTCGCCCGGCGGCGTCCTTGTTGATAGCGGTGACTTGGGTGCGGGAGGCTGCTAGGGCGCCGTAGCCTGCGGCGGTGCGGACCAGGTCGATGACTAGGCGGGCGTCATCCACGCGAGCATCGTAGAACTGGATGGCGCCGGTGAAGGCGGAATCTTTGATGCCGGGGAAGACTTTTTTGGTGCCTTCTTTGGTGAAGTGACGCTGGGCGGGTACGGTGCGGTGGCCACCGGCCCCGGCGAAGGCCATGGTGTCGTACATGCCGATGCCCACAGCGGAGTAGGCGCGCTCAATGAGGGGTGTTTTGAGGGGCCAGAGGAAGGGCTGGGCTTTGACGAGGTGCGGGGCGGTGTGTTCAAGGAGCAGGCCGCGTTCTTTGAGGGCTTCGGCAACTAGTTTGAAGTCTAGGTTGTAGAGGTAGCGTAGGCCACCGTGCACGAGCTTGGAGGACCAGGCGCTGGTGCCCGCTGCCCAGTCGCCTGCCTCGACAATGGCGGTGCGCAGGCCGCGGGTGGCTGCGTCCAGGGCTATGCCTGCCCCGGTGACACCGCCACCAATAACGAGGACGTCTACACCGGCTTCATCGGTCATGGTGGTCAGTGCCTGGGCGCGGGTTTCTGCTGAGAGGTGGGACTGGGTGGTGAAGGTGGCAGTCATGGGGATCTTCCTTGCGACGGGTTGCCTGGCTAATGTCTTGCTAACTATTTCAACCGTGCGAACAAATAACTGCCAGCTCTGTGAACAAATGTTCAGTTAGAATCGCACTATGATGAACAGAAGTCAGAATCAGGTTGTTGAGGCTGCCCAGCTTTATTACGGGGAGCATTTGACGATGTCAACTATCGCTGCACGCTTGGGGGTCTCCCGCCCCACCGTCTCTCGCCTGCTCAAAACTGCACGTGAAACCGGGGTTGTGGCGATTCATCTCAATGAAAAGGCCTATAATTCTGACCCGCTCGAAAAGCGCCTGTCTGACCTCTACCGGGTGCGGGTGACGGTGGTGCGCGCCCCCGAACACGCTACAGAACAAGCTCGTATGAGGAGGGTGGCAATAGCCACAGCAAACCTTGTGGACTCCCTCATGGTGCCCGGTACGACACTTGGTGTTGCCTGGGGCTCAACCGTAACCGAAGTGGCCCAGTTCCTGCCCAAGCGCCCGCTGACCGAGGTGACGGTGGTTCAGCTCAACGGGGCAGGCAACGCTGTGCAGACGGGGATTCCCTACTCGGGTGCGATTCTGGGGCAGGTGTCTTCTGCTTACAGGGCGCAGATGGTGCATTTCCCGGTACCTGCCTTCTTTGATTTTGCCGACACCAAGGCGGCCATGTGGCGGGAGCGGTCGATTCGCGGTGTGCTGGCAGTGCAGCGTAGCGCCGATATTGCCCTGTTTGGTGTGGGTGCTTTTGGTGGTGAGCTCAAGTCGCACGTTTATAGCGGAGACTATTTCAATGCGGAGCAGATGCGGGAACTACAGGGGCAGGGTATTGTGGGGGATATGTGCACGGTGCTGCTACGGGAGGATGGTACCTGGGCTGATTTGGCGGTGAACCAGCGGGCGACGGGTCCCACCCCTGCGGAGCTGGTGAAGATAGGACGACGCGTGTGCGCGGCTGCTGGCCGCCACCGCGCTGTTGCCCTGCGCGCCGCCCTAGTCACCGGCGCAATCACCGACCTGGTGGTGGATGCGGACCTGGCGGAGAGGCTTTTGTAGGGGCCTTTTATACTAGTATGCATACCCACACCGTACCGGGCATGGAACGAATAACTGCTGATAACGGATGAGCTTGAACTAGAACAGGTATGAGGCTTTTTCAAAAGGTTCTACAGGCTCACGCTCGTAGCTGATCCTTCTCACCTGGTTCGCCGACGCTCACAAGGCGATTCACACCAGCCCCAAGTCAGCAGCTTGGCAGTGAACCTTCGTCACCTAGACTTGTGAAGGTGAAGCTCCTTCTGAGAACACCTCTAATCTCTCCCTTGAGAGGGCTGTGAACAGAGTGATGAATTGTGCGCTGCAAACGGCGAGTTGTAGGCCGGTCTGGCGTGGTAACGGTCTTCCATGTATGGGCTGAAGGTACCTGTAGAGATTTAACGCCATGTGTGGTACTTATAGGTTAGTTGTCTCTTGGTGGAGATAGCGCTGATATCACACCGTGTGAAGAACCATCAAAATAAGTTCTTAACTCTTCAGATTTTAACGTAAAATCTATTACCTTCTGCGGAATTGATACGAAGCCGGATATGTCTGTGAGGCTAACATTGATTTGGCCACCTTCACCAAAATTTTTATAGTAAAAAGTTTTAAATTTCCCTATTTCTTCCGAAATGTCTATCAATAGTTTATGTTTAATTCTATTATTGGTATATATTCTCTTTAAGTCTTCTATACTATTATCAATTGAAAAATTTGGGAGAGTTTCTAATGAATGAATATGTTCACAAAACTCCATCACAAGGCTAGGAAGGAATGCTCGGTATTTCTCATTAAGTTTAAGCTTCCTATAATGGTTATTCGCACTATCTATATTATTAGTTGAGGAGTCAGGCGGATATGATTTTATTGCTAATACATCATGCAGTGTATCTATTTCAAAAGCGATTTTTTCCAGCAAGTCTACATTTAAGAAGTATGGATGTAACAGTGTGGAACCTATATCGCCAAAATCTTGTTCACCGATATTCGAGTTGCACTCGGAGCAGCAGGGAATTAAGTTGATTTGAGATGTTGCTAAAATTGGGTACTTATCTTTAGGGATAAAATGATCCCATGTATTAGCTAAGCTTAATTTACAGTAACTACATAAGCCATAGTTGGAGTAGCTCCTCGGATGACTCACGTAAGAGTCACGATATCTTTCGTAAGCATCTTTCATATAGTCTTTGAAGAGAATTCTGCTGCCTTCCGGGGTGGTGATAGGATAGTTGTTTTCGAACCAGTCTGTGAAGTCTATAATCTTATTTATTAAAATCGAAAAGTTGTTGCATTGTGCTGACTCAACATAATCCCTATTTAGCATTTCAAGGAAATAATAAAGCAGAATGGCTGCATGTGGATCAATGAGATATTTATTATCCGATCTTCTTTGGCGTAATGACTGAGCATCGGTTGGAAGTTCTTTTTGGGCGCAATCATATCGATGTAGTTTAAAGAAATCTTCATAGCTTAACTTTGGAATATCGTATGAATCTGGATACATAAAAAGTTTTCCTATTCAATTTCTAAACTCGCAAAAATCATTTGACCTTCGACGCCGAGCTCTTGGATGAGTTCGTCTCTTATTCGAATGTACTCTAGTCCGTCATATGAATTTTTATCTTTGATAAATTCCTTAATCCTTTTATAGAATCCTGAGTTTATAGATTCTAATCTAAAAATTTCCCGGTTAATTTTACCTGTATTTTCCCCATACGTCTTTAACGATGGGTTTGACACGGAAACTTTTCCAGAATCTAATCTTTCAAGTAACCAGACATTTTGTGATAACGTTTCTTGGAGTACCACAGGAGAATGTGTAGCTAGGATTGCTACTGAATTTTTTACAGTACAGATTTTCCCTATAGATTCAATAAACTTTGCTAGCAATGGGGGATGTAGATAGTTCTCTGGCTCATCAAATAGTAATAAACTACTATCAGACATCATGCTTATTAACCCGGTTAACGTTGCAATACATGTGAGGTTCCCAGAACTCTGAATGCTTAGATTTTTTTCAAGCGGTTGCAGAATTTTATCAAACGTAAGATCTGAATCATCGATACTGTCTAAAATATTCAAATTTTCAAAAAAATCTGGTGTAATATTCTCGATAGATTCTATCCAGAGCTTGAATCTATCGTCCTTCATCCATAAGAGGAGTTGCAAATGTGGGGAAATGAATTCAGAGATATTTTTTCGGATATCAGGATCATTTGTATATTTTTCGTGTTCGCCGTACTCTAAATCAGCCTTAGGGATTGAGTAAATTCCCAAATAGAGATTATTTATAACTTCTGAACTGGAGCTATCGTTGGTTGAAATTCTTGATATAATTTCTTTGTTCTGAAATGGCGAGAACGAAATATAGAAATAGTTACTTAATCTTGAAGTTTTTGTGCTTTCATTGGGGAATGATAGTTCTGAAAATTCCCCTAGGAAGATATCTTCCAAAAGCCGGGTTTTCCCGGAACCGTTTGCTCCTATGAGGGATATAATGTTTGCGTTTGTATACTTTTTTATATTTGATTCTGTCGTCTTAAAAGATATATCTCCGACATAAGGTGATTTTTCAGAATCAAAATGAATTTTAAAATCTAGTGTTGTTTGTGCTTCTTTTGCCGATGCTCCTTTCCGGAGCGTGCATAGTCTGTGGTAATATCCCCGAATTAGGTTCTCAGACGGGACGTCACGCATAAAAGAAAATTCAAACACACCAGGATTCTGGGTTTTAATTTCATCTAGTAAATTTAAATCTAGCGATATATCATTCAATATTTCTAGAATGAACTCTTTATCTAATGAATCTGAATTGTGGTATTCGTGCAGATTTCTATAATAAAATTCATTCCCTATTGAATAGAAGCCATCAGGCAACTGGTCGAGAGTTGGGCCATGTTGTTCGGATGCTTCTTCTAGTGCGCTCCTCTTGAGTGGTAAATCACTGCCGGTAATACGTTGCGTTTGTTTTGAGGCAATTTTTATACTAAATGATTCACTTCTGAATTCGTTATTAAGGATAAATAGTGTGCAGTGTGTGTAGTATCCATAGTCATTCCATGAACCATAATATATGTAAACACCATCAGTGGTTTGAGAATTAAAATCGTCCTTGGCTTCTTTAAGCCCTGCCCTGCTTATGGTGTCAAAATCTTTTCTAATAAAAATTGTCAACAATTCACCTGCTTTGCATGTATTGTTTATATATGGGATATATTGATAATTTTTTGTCACATCCAAAAACTTTAGAGTGCTTGCCATTGCAGTTTCAAAAACAGCAAACAATAGAGTAATCTCAGTGAACTACTCGTCAGATAACCTCCTGCAAGAAATCTTATCAAAGACTATAAACCAGAAGACCTGAGCTGAATATGGAAAACCTCCGCAGCTAGGGTAGTTGTCCTACCGCCGCCTTCAGCGCGTCCTTCACCGCTCTGATGGCGGGCTGGCCTGTGCTTTCGGTGCGGGTGGCCACATAAATCTCGCGGTAGGGGGCGCCGGGCAACGGAATAGCCTTCACCCCGTGTGCCCGGCTCAGTTCGTTGCCGGCAGCGGGCAGGGCAAAGGACGGCATAATAGCCGCCGCCCCGCCCGCTGCCAGCTGCAAATGTGTGTTCAAATCATCAATCACGTAGCGCACCTGCGGCTCGAACCCCGCCGCCCTGCACTGGTTGATACCCCCCAGGTGCGTGACGTATTATGCTCACCCTCAAAAACCCAGGGTAGGCGGGCTGCGTCGTCCAAGCTCTCAACCTCAGCATCGGCGGCAACCACCAGGTCGAGGGCGTCCTCGGTGAGGAGCTCAGAAGTAAGCTCGGGGTACTCGGGAATGTAGTGGTGGGGGTAAGACTCTGCAATTACCAGGTCGAACTCCCTGCTGCGAGTCAGGGACAGGCCGGTCTTCGGGTCAATCTGAACCACATGCAGCTGTACCTGCGGGGCATGCTCCGCAAGATGGGCCAGCGCGCCCGGCAGCAGAGCCTTGGCGGCTGACTGGAAGATTGCCAGCCGCACCTGCCCGGCAGGCACCCCCTCCAAGAGGGTGATGCGGGTGCGGGCGGCGTCTAGTTCCTTCAAAATATTGCGGGTGCTTTCCACTAAAATCAGGGCCTCGGTGGTCAGCTCCACTTGGCGCCCCACCTTGCGCAACAGGGGAGTGCCCACCTCTTTTTCCAACGTCGTAATTTGCTGGGAAATAGCGGAGGATGTCAGATGCAGGGCCTTGGCTGTTGCGGCCAGTGTGCCGCGCTCATGAATCTCAAGCAACATGGCCAGCCGGCGCAAATCGTACATGGTGCACTCCTGGCTGCGGGGTGGAAAGCGTCACGAATACAGGTTAGCAGAACTAAACATACTGCCTAAATAATATTCATTTTTCTAATAGTGTAACTTGCACCCAAAGATGGTGAAATGGATAACAAGACACAAAGTTCACCCCGCCCCCGCGCGGGCTAGCAGGAGGTACCACCCATGGCACAGCCTTTAAACGATACCCACCACCAGCAGTTAGCTCATCAAGCTATCCAGCTCGTTGCTGATTGGGTTGAAGAAGCGCAGAATGTCCCGGCCGACCCTGCAGCGCAGAAGCTAGCTGGCGTCCTTAAAGACCCGAAAGGACTTGACTTCACCGTAGGTTTCGTCGATGGCGTAGTACGCCCCGAAGACCAGGCCGTTGCCGGTAAAAACCTGGGCCGTATTGCCCCTATCGTCCCCTCCTTTCTGCCCTGGTATATGAAGAGTGCGGTAGGGCTAGGTGGCACGCTGGCGGCTCAAGCTAGCTGGCCCACGGTGCCTGTGGCCCGCGCAGTTCTGCGTCAGATGGTCGGCCACCTGATCGTTGATGCCCGCGATGAAAAGCTGGGCCCTGCTATCAAGCACCTGACCTCAACCGGTAATAAGCTCAACATCAACCTGCTAGGTGAAGCCGTGCTGGGGGACTGCGAAGCGGAGCGCCGCCTGAGCGAAACCAAGCGTCTGCTGGCCCGCGATGATGTCGACTATGTCTCCATCAAGGTTTCCTCAGTATCAGGCCCGCACTCCCACTGGGCTTTTGAGGAAGTAGTGGACGAGGCTGTCCGGCGCCTCACCCCGCTGTATGAGCTGGCTGCCAGCTCTCCTGCCCAGAAGTTCATCAACCTGGACATGGAAGAATACAAAGACCTGGATATGACTATCGAGGTCTTCACCAAGATCCTTGACCAACCCCACCTGAAAAACCTTGAAGCTGGTATCGTGCTCCAGGCCTACCTGCCTGACACCCTGGCAGCTATGCAGCGCCTCCAAGAGTGGGCCGCTCAGCGCCGGGAGGCTGGTGGGGCCCGCATCAAGGTGCGCCTGGTTAAGGGCGCTAATCTCTCTATGGAGAAGGTCGAAGCTGCCCTGCACGGCTGGCCCCTAACCACCTGCCACTCCAAACAGGAGACAGATACTAACTACAAGTGCATCCTCAACTACGCCTTGCATCCTGAGCGCACTAAGAACGTCCGTCTGGGTATTGCCGGGCATAACCTTTTTGATGTTGCTTTTGCCCTGCTGCTGGCTGAAGATCGCGGTGTGGAGAAGGATGTCGAGTTTGAGATGCTCATCGGTATGGCCTCCCAGCAAGCTGAGGTGATTCGCCGCCGGGTCGGCCACCTGCTGCTCTACACTCCTGTGGTGCGCCCCGAAGAGTTCGATGTGGCTATCTCTTACCTGGTGCGCCGCCTGGAAAAAAACGCTTCGAGTGAGAACTTCATGAGCGCGGTCTTCGATCTGGGTTCTTCTCCTGCCCTTTTTGAGCGTGAAAAAACCCGCTTCTTGTCCTCTCTCAGCGAGGTCACCGACCAGGTGCTAACGCCACAACGTGCCCAGAATCGTCTAGAAGAAACAGAAGAGACGGTTTTTAAGCCCGCTCAGGGAACCTTTGAAAATACTCCCGATACTGACCCAGCTCTGGCTGCTAACCGTAAGTGGGGCCGCGCCATCTTAGAGCGTTCAAAGACCACCCAGCTTGGTATCGAAACCCTGGCTGCCCACGAGCTGGGTTCTGGTGAGGACGCCCAAACCCTGCTTGCTGAGACCAGAGTAGCTAGCGAGGCATGGGGTGCCCGCCCTGCCTCAGAGCGTGCTGAGATTCTGCGTAAGGTAGCGGTAGCTTTGGCTATGAGCCGCGGGGATTTGCTAGAAATTATGGCTTATGAGGCCGGTAAGACCCTGGACCAGGGTGACGTTGAAGTTTCAGAAGCCGTTGACTTCGCCTACTACTACGCCATGCTGGCAGAGCGCCTGGATTCGGTAGACGGTGCCCGCCACCAGCCGGTTAAGCTTACTCTGGTGATTCCTCCCTGGAATTTTCCGACTGCAATTCCTGTCGGTGGTGTTATTGCTGCCCTGGCGGCAGGTTCAGCCGTCATCTTCAAACCTGCCTCCAATACTGCCCGTACTGGTGCCTTGCTTGCTGAGATACTCTGGGGCGCAGGTGTTCCCCGTGAGGTTTTGCGCCTGGTTAAGGTCACGGACCGCGAGGCTGGTCGGCAGTTCATTGCCCACCCGGTCGTTGACCGCCTGATTCTGACTGGTGGCTACGAGACCGCTGAGCTCTTCCGATCCTGGCGGAAAGATTTGCCCCTCTTCGGCGAGACCTCAGGTAAGAACTCTATTATCGTCACCCCTAACGCTGATCTCGACTTGGCGGTCAAGGACGTCGTCTCTTCGGCTTTCGGCCATGCAGGCCAGAAATGCTCAGCGGCTTCCACCGTGATTTTGGTGGGTTCAGTAGGGGAGTCTAAGCGCTTCTACAACCAGCTGGTTGATGCCGTAAAGTCCCTGCACGTTGCCTACCCTCATGATATCGAATCTGAGATGGGCCCTCTGATTGAGGAGCCAGAGGGCAAACTCAAGCGCGGTCTGACTACCCTGGGCGAGAGTGAAACCTGGGTTATCAAACCCGAGCAGCTGGATGAGACTGGTCGGCTCTGGTCGCCCGGCGTGCGGGCAGGCGTCAAACCCGGCAGTGAATACCACCTGACCGAATACTTTGGCCCCATTCTGGGTGTTATGAAGGCGGCCAGTTTGGAGGAAGCTATCGAGCTGCAGAACGCCACCGACTACGGTCTAACGGCTGGTCTGCATTCTCTGGACGCCGGGGAGCTGGAACTCTGGCTCTCTAAGGTTCAGGCCGGTAACCTTTATATCAACCGTGGCATCACCGGCGCTATCGTGCAGCGCCAGCCCTTTGGTGGCTGGAAGAAATCAACTGTGGGTTCTGGTGCTAAGGCTGGTGGGCCTAACTACCTGGTCGCCCTTTCTGACTGGGAGACCGCAGAATCCACCGCCACCACCGCCCCCTCACAGGCGGGCGTCCGCTCCATTCTTGCTGCCCTGGGCGAACCCACCGCCGCTCATGATGGCTCTCTCGATATGCTGGCCCGCGCGGCAAGCTCCGACGCTGAGGCCTGGGCCACCGAGTTTGGTGTGGGGCATGACCCCAGCCAGCTGGGCGTTGAACGCAACATCCTGCGCTACCTACCCATCACTGTTCAGGTACGCCTGGACGAGAATGGTGACCGTAACCGGGCCCTGCGCGTACTCCTTGCAGGGGTGGCAGCCGGTGCAAGTATTGAGTTCTCCACAGGCCAGAGCATGCCGGTAGCTATCGCCGGTGCCCTACGCGGGGCAGGCATCACCCTGCTTGAACAGAGCGACGCCGCCTACCGGGCATCGCTGGCCAAAATCGCCAAGACCCCCTCCCAGCAGCTTGAGGGGACCGCACTGGAAGGTGCCCGCATACGTTACATCGGTAATGATGCCGCTAGCGTTTATGAGGCGCTTGATGGTCGCCCCGATATTGCGGTCTACTTCCAGCCTGTGACCGAAGCAGGTCGCATTGAAATGCTACCTTTCCTACGTGAACAGGCTGTTTCTATCACTGCCCACCGGTTTGGTAACCCTTACAGGTTCTCTGAGGGTGTCATATAATTATTAGGTAAGAGCCCTTCTCCCTCGTTGGTGCTCTCTCGTCGAGTTTCACGCGCCTCGATGGCACTGCCCCACAAGTCCCATAAGAGAAAAGGACACCTCCGATGAGCAATGTTCCTGCAGAACTCAAGTACACCAAAGAACACGAGTGGGTCGGCGAGCTCACTGCTGATGGCACCGTCCGTATCGGTGTCACCGACCATGCACAAAACGAACTGGGCGATGTCGTCTACGTTGATTTGCCTGAGGTCGGTGAAACTATCGCCGCAGAGACCACCTTCGGCGAAATTGAATCCACCAAGAGCGTCTCAGACCTCTTTGCCCCTCTTGCTGGTGAGATTGTTGCCGTCAATGAAGACCTAGAGAATTCCCCTGAAATTGTGAACTCTGACCCCTACGGTGCGGGCTGGCTGATTGAAGTTCGCCCCAGCGATACCGCAGATCTTGAGGGTCTACTGTCAGCAGCTGACTACGAGGCAGAAATTGCCTAAACCCCGGTAACGTCAGAGCTGCTAGATGCTCAGGGCTGTCTTTTTACCCAAAAAGACAGCCCTTTAGCTTTGGGTAAAAACAGGAGAAATTGGTGGGAGAACACGGTAGGAACCGGGCAGAATAGAGGGTGAGTGGCTAAGATTAAACGAACGGTTCACTGTTTACCATTTCGTGACCTTGAACTGTTACTCTACACATCACACATACACCAGGGCGAGAACCCAGCCGCCCAAGGACAGAAGGACGAGACTCTATGGCCCAGCACGAAGCCCACCCACCCACAACTACTATCGCCATGGCAGCCCTGGGCGTATCTCAGTCCCATAACCCCACTGCCGAAGAACGTGACCTGTTGGCAACCCTGCCCGCCGGTTCTGCCGTCCTCATTGGGCTAGAAGGCCAGTTCAAGGGCGCCCGCTTCCTGCTGAGCCCCAGAACTGATGAAAATGGGGCAGATTTGCCCATCATCGCAGGCCGTAGCGCTGACTCAGACATTTACCTGGATGACGTGACCGTCTCCCGCCGCCACGCCCTCTTCATTCCCAATGCTGGAAGCTTTATCCTCACCGACGCTGATTCCCTCAACGGCACCTACGTGAATAAGGACCGCGTTGATGAGGCCTACCTGCGTAATGGCGATGAGATTTACATTGGCAAATTCCATTTTGCCTTCTACCAGGGCCAGGGGTAGCAGCTATGGCTCAGGCTCCCTCTGCTGAAACTGCTGGGGTAAAGAATAAGACCATCGGCCAGGTGCTCAGCGCCTTGGAGGGCGAATTTGAGGGTATTAGTGCCTCAAAAATTCGCTTTCTTGAAGATAAAGGTCTGGTGAGCCCGCAGCGTACCAATACTGGTTACCGTAAGTATTCGGAAGAAGATATTGAGCGTCTGCGCTTTGTGTTGCAGCTACAACGGGACCAGTACCTGCCGCTGAAGGTGATTCGTCAGCGTCTAGCTGATATTGATGCGGGGGTGGCCCCTGCCCCCGGTGCCGAACTTGCCAGTGAGCAGGGTAGTGGTGCGGACGCGTCCGCGCGGCCGGGTGCTGATGAGCTGGGCAGTGCCCGCCCAGCATCGCCTGTAGAGCAGGCACGCACCTATACTTTGCGTGAGTTGGGCCAGGAGGCTGGGGTGGATATGCCCCTGCTGCGTGAGCTGATGAATTACGGCTTACTGGCTGAGAATAAAGAAGCCTATGACCAGTACGATGTGGCTGTCACGAAGGTGAGTAACCAGCTCACTGCCCACGGCCTGCACCCCCGCCATTTGCGGGCTTTCCGTGCTGCTGCTGACCGTGAAGTTGATCTGGTAGAAACTGCGGTGGGCCCCTTGGCTTTGCGTAAGGATGATGAGTCCCAGGCGCGCGCTGCAGAGCTTGCCGGTGATATCGCCCAGCTTTTGTTGCGTCTACATATGGCCCTGGTCGCTGGTAGCATGCCGAGTTTCGACTAGCTCTGTGTGCTTTCAGGTGAGGGGCGCTGGGTGAATGTGCCCTGTCTTAATGACTAGAGCCATGTTAAAACGCCGGTGCTCCTGCCTGCCGATTAACCGGCAAAAGGGGTGTTGGGCGGGTAGGATAAGAGAGTCCATGATCAGTTCAAGGGAAGGAACCTCAAACCGTGACACAGCATAACGGTGACCCTAGCGCCCCCGCTGCGCTTCGAGGCGTACCTGCCCCCATGGATCAGCCCCTGCTGGGTATTGAAGATGTCATGCCCCGCACCTCTCCGGTGGGTGAGCAGGGCGTATTGTTTGATGACCCGGTTTCTCTGGTTGATGAGAACCTGGGCTACCGCGGCCCTACCGCTTGTAAGGCTGCGGGGATTACCTACCGCCAGTTGGACTACTGGGCGCGCACGCACCTGGTGGAGCCGACCGTCCGCTCTGCCAAGGGTTCTGGGTCTCAGCGTCTTTATTCTTTTCGCGATGTTCTAGTGCTCAAGATTGTCAAGAGCCTGCTCGATACTGGTGTTTCTTTGCAGCAGATTCGTACATCGGTTAATCACCTGCGTTCTCGTGGTGTTGAAGATTTGGCTGGTATTACCCTCATGTCTGATGGTGCCTCGGTCTATGAGTGCACTTCGGCCTCTGAGGTGATTGATTTGGTGCAGGCCGGTCAGGGTGTCTTTGGTATCGCTATCGGCCGGGTTTGGCGTGAACTTGAGGTGTCTTTGAGCGAGCTGCCCGGCGAGAATACTGCCCAGGAGGTGCAGCAAGAGGCTGAGGTTCATGATGAGCTTTCAGCCCGCCGAGCCCGTAAGGCTGGCGCCTAAAGAGCTATAGAATGTACCCCGCCTTCGCAGGATGCGAGGGCGGGGGTTTCTTGTGTGCAGGTCGAGGTGTGTGGGGTTTTTAGTTGTTGTCTGCTGCTTCCTGGTCAACTGATTCTAGGAGTCCCGCTAAGAGGGTGGAGAAGAGGTGGGCAAGGTCTTGGGCTTCTTCTTCGGGCCAGTAGTGCACAGGGTAGGCTGAGCCTTGAATCTGTTGTAGCAGGTGGGTTTCCGGCAGCATGGTGTCTGCGACGAGATCGCCGAAGAGCACTTTCATTTCTTCGATGCGGTAGTCGTGTTCGGGGTCCCCTGGGCGCACCTTGTTGATGACGACGGAGGCTGATTCGACGGCGTACTGGGTGTTAGCTTCAAAGCGGGCAATGGCGCGTAGGGTGCGTTCGGAGCCAGCAACGGAGAAGAGCGAGGGTTCTGCAACGGAAAGGACGCGGCCAGAGGCTGCCCAGGCCATTTCGGTGAGTCGGCCCAGAATGGGCGGGCAGTCGATGAGAATGAGGTCGAAGCTTTCCTGTACGGGTTCAAGGAGCTCTGAGAGGCGGGGGAGTAGGGTGGCTGAATCGAGGCCTTCTAGGGCTGTGAGGCGGGCGGATGCGCGCCCTACCCAGGTGCCAGCGTCCAGGCCGGTGCGTGAGGCGTTGCCTAGGCTGCCTAGGGTGGCCCAGGAGGCGGGGACGATTTCCTCTGCTAGGGAGTAGTCAGATGGTGCCAGGAGGAGTGTGCCCATGTCGGTGCCTTCGGTGGGGGTCACACCTAGGCCGGTGGAGGCATCTCCGTGAGGGTCTAGGTCGATGATGAGGGTTCGTAGGCCGCTGGCTTGAGCTGCTGATGCTAGCCCGAGTACGACTGATGTTTTGCCGACGCCGCCCTTTAGGCTGCTAATACTTACCACGCTGCTCATTGCTAGGGAAGCCTCTCGAATTTTGTGGGTACACACTGACTTTCTATGCTACCGAAGAGGGTGGGTGCCTAGCTCTTGGTGGTGGGAAAAGTCGGGCAAGCTCACACTTACCAACCCAAGTATTTGTGATGATGCTCACAATAAAATCTTTTCATTACGACCCCACTAGAAAAAATGAAGCAAAACCAAGCGCGTGAGGGCATCTAAAGATATATTATGATGTGTTCACACACGAATTGTGGCTTAGCCTCATCGCACCCTCAAGTGTTGGGTGGGGCAGAACGGAAGAAAATGTTTTCAAAGATTCTGGTCGCTAACCGCGGCGAAATCGCAATCCGCGCCTACCGCGCGGCCTACGAGCTCGGTGCTAAGACCGTTGGTGTCTTCCCCTACGAAGACCGCCACTCCATTCACCGTCAGCAGGCTGATGAGGCCTACCCGATTGGTGAAGAGGGCCATCCCGTCCGCGCCTACCTCGATGTTGAGGAAATCATTCGCGTCGCCAAAGATGCCGGCGCCGATGCTATCTACCCGGGCTACGGCTTCCTCTCGGAGAACTCCGGCCTAGCCCGCGCCGCTGCGGACGCTGGCATCACCTTCATCGGCCCCCCGCCGGAGGTTCTGGACCTAGCCGGCAACAAGGTTGAGGCTCTTAAGGCTGCCCGCCGTGCAGGTATCCCGGTGCTCAAGTCCACCGAACCCAGTGCGGATGTCGATAAGCTCCTTGCTGAAGCCGAAGAAATTGGCTTCCCCATCTTTGTCAAGGCTGTCGCCGGTGGTGGTGGCCGCGGTATGCGCCGCGTCGAAAAGCGCGAAGACCTACGTTCAGCTATGGAAGCTGCAATGCGTGAGGCCGACACCGCTTTCGGTGACCCCACCGTATTCCTGGAGCAGGCTGTACTGCGCCCCCGCCACATTGAGGTCCAGATTCTGGCCGACAATGAAGGCAACATTGTGCACCTCTTCGAGCGTGACTGCTCCTTGCAGCGTCGTCACCAGAAGGTCGTCGAAATTGCTCCTGCCCCCAACCTCGACGAAGAGATCCGTCAGGCTCTCTTCCGCGACGCAGTCAAGTTCGCTAAGGAACTGGGCTACGTTAACGCCGGTACCGTCGAATTCTTGGTCGACACCGCCGGTGAGCGCGCAGGTCAGCACGTCTTCATCGAAATGAACCCCCGTATCCAGGTTGAGCACACCGTGACTGAAGAAGTCACCGATATTGACCTGGTACAGGCACAGATGCGCATTGCTGCCGGTGAGACCCTAGAGGACCTAGGCATCCGCCAGGACGAGCTGCGTGTACGCGGCTTCGCTCTGCAGTCCCGTATCACCACTGAGGATCCTGCAAACGGCTTCCGCCCCGACGTTGGAAAGGTTACCTACTACCGTTCAGCCGGTGGTTCAGGCATCCGTCTAGATGGCGGTACCGTCTACAGCGGTGCACAGATTTCACCTCACTTTGACTCCATGCTGGTCAAGCTCACCTGCCGCGGCCGCACCTTCGAGGACGCCGTACAGCGTGCCTCCCGTGCACTGGCTGAATTCCGTATTCGCGGTGTTGCCACCAACATCCCCTTCGTCAAGGCTGTTCTTGAGGACCCGACCTTCCGCGCCGGTGACGTCTCAACCCCCTTCATCGATGAGCACCCCGAACTGCTGACCAAGAAGCCCGGTGCAGACCGCGGCACCAAGGCCCTGCAGTACCTGGCTAACGTCACCGTGAACAAGCCTAACGGTGAGCGCATCGAGGGTATCGACCCCCGCACCAAGCTGCCGCACTTCCCTGGCGATAAGACCGAAGAGCCCTTCCGCTCACCCTTTGACCCTTCAGATCACGAATTCCCCTCAGGCTGGCGTCAGCGCCTACTGGAGCTAGGCCCTGAAGGTTTTGCCAAGGCTGTACGCGACACCAAGGAAGTATTGATTACCGATACCACCTTCCGTGACGCCCACCAGTCACTGCTGGCAACCCGTGTGCGTACCCGCGACCTGCTCGCGGCAGCACCGGCAGTAGCTTACGTTACCCCCGAGCTTTTCTCTGTTGAGGCATGGGGTGGTGCAACCTACGACGTTGCCCTCCGCTTCTTGAGCGAAGACCCCTGGGAGCGCCTGGCTCACCTGCGTGCAGCCATGCCCAACCTGCCTATCCAGATGCTTCTGCGCGGCCGTAACACCGTGGGCTACACCCCGTACCCCACCGAGGTTACCGATGCATTCGTGAAGGAAGCTGCTGAAACCGGCGTTGATATCTTCCGTATCTTCGACTCCCTCAACGACGTTTCCCAGATGACCCCGGCTATTAAGGCTGTTTGTGCCACCGGTACAGCTGTTGCTGAAGTAGCTATCTGCTACACCGGCGACATGCTAGACCCCAACGAGCAGACCTACACCCTGGATTACTACCTGAACCTGGCTGACCAGGTGGTAGAGGCCGGTGCCCACATCCTGGCTATTAAGGACATGGCTGGTCTGCTGCGTCCTGAGGCTGCACGCCGTCTGATCACCGCCCTGCGCGAGCGATTCGATCTGCCGGTGCACCTGCACACCCACGACACCGCAGGCGGCCAGGTCGGTACCTTGCTCGCTGCTGTTGAAGCTGGCGTGGACGTTGTTGACGTGGCTTCTGCTTCCATGGCAGGTACCACCTCACAGCCTTCATTCTCAGCTCTTGTTGGTGCCCTGCAGTACACTGACCGTGCACCTTCTATCTCACTGGAAGCTGCTTGCGCAATGGAACCCTACTGGGAGGCCGTCCGTAGCATCTACAAGCCCTTTGAGATGGGTCTTTCTTCACCGACCGGTCGCGTCTACTCACACGAGATTCCTGGCGGTCAGCTCTCCAACCTGCGTGCTCAGGCAACTGCCCTGGGCCTGGGTGAGCGCTTTGAAGACATCGAAGACATGTACGCAGCCGCTGACCGTATGCTCGGCCACATCGTCAAGGTAACCCCCTCATCTAAGGTGGTTGGCGACCTGGCCCTGCAGCTGGTCGGTATGGGTGTTTCACCTGAGGACTTCGAGAAGGATCCCCAGAACTTCGATATTCCTGACTCCGTTATTGGCTTCCTCAACGGTGAGCTTGGCACCCCGCCTGCTGGCTGGCCTGAGCCTTTCCGTACTCGTGCACTGGAAGGTCGCAAGCTTGCTAAGCCCAGCGTCAACGACCTGTCAGACGAGGATCTGAAGGAGCTCAACAGCGACTCAGCAACCCGTCGCTCCGCACTGAACCGCCTCCTCTTCGCTGGCCCCACCCGCGACTTCGAGAAGGCTTGCGAGGAGTACGGTGACCTCTCCATCCTGCACACCCGTGACTTCCTCTACGGTATGGTCCTCAAGCGTGAGCACGTGATTTCCCTGGGTAAGGGTGTTCGTCTCATTGCTACCTTGAAGGCTATCTCTGAGCCGGACGAAAAGGGTATGCGTGAGGTTATCTGCACCCTCAACGGCCAGTCGCGTACCGTGAAGGTTCGTGACAACTCTGTAGAGTCCAATGTCAAGGAAGCTGAGAAGGCAGACGCTTCTAACCCCGGTCACATTGCAGCGCCCTTCGCTGGTGGCGTCTCTATCTCCGTCAAGCCTGGTGATGAGATTTCAGCAGGTGACCAGGTGGCCACCATTGAGGCTATGAAGATGGAAGCCTCCATCACCTCAACCGTCTCAGGTACTGTTGAGCGCATCGTTTACAACGATGTTGCTCAGGTAGCTGGTGGTGACCTACTGATTGTGGTCAACGTCAAGTAACCCTCTATCAGGGCTAGACAAGGGGCGGACGCTCGCACCCGGCTTATAGAAGCTGGGGCGGGCGTCCGCCTCTCTTTTTATCTTAATAGACTCAATAGAGAGGTGAAGGGACCAGAAAAATGACGATTGTAGGTGTGGGCTACAAGGACTACGGGAGGAATCTGGTCCCTACCTGTAGGCTAGGAAGCATGAACGTAACTCACCTGTTAATCATTGGTTTTGGCGCGATTCTCTTGCTGCTGGGCGTGCTGGCCCCGCAAGGTGGCTGGAACATCTATGTGATGGCTCTTGGCTTCTTACATATCGTGGTCGGTAACCTGCTGGTTTTTCGCCAGATGCAGAAAAACTTCCGCGCTAAGGCAGAGCCTACAGTACAGGCACCTGCGCACCGTTAAGACAGACTGACCCATAGACGAAAGGTAAGCCCCATGAGCTCACCCCGCCACTACGACCTCATTATTATCGGATCCGGGTCCGGTAACTCCTTACCCAACGAGGACTACGAGGGCAAGAAAATTGCCCTGATTGACGGCGGCCGCTTTGGCGGTACCTGCCTTAACGTGGGCTGTATTCCTACCAAGATGTACGTCTACCCGGCCTCTGTTGTTGCCCGGGCCAAGGAGGCTGCCAGCCTAGGGGTCGAACTTGAGCACCAACACACCGCCTGGCGGCAGATTCGCGACCGAATCTTCGGCCGTATCGACTCCATCAGCGAGGGTGGTTTAGAGTGGCGCAAGTCTTTAGAGGCGGTGGATGTTTACCAGGAGTACGCTAAGCTCACTGGAACTCATAGCCTGGTGACCGTATCGGGTATTGAGCTAACTGCCGACCAGCTGGTTCTGGCTGCTGGTTCCCGTGTGACCTTACCAGAGGTACCCGGTATTGACCTGCCCCAGGTGCACACCTCTGATACGGTGATGCGCATTGATGAGCTGCCTGAGCGTGTGGTGGTCATTGGTGGCGGTTTTATTGCTAGCGAATTTGCCCATGTTTTCTCTGGTCTAGGTTCCCAGGTCACTCAGGCGGTCCGTTCAGACCGTCTCTTGCGTAGCCACGATGATACTATTGCCGAGATTTTTACCCGTGAGGCTGCCCGTCAGTGGGATTTACGTATTAACCACGGTTTGAAGTCCATTGAGCCTGCTGACGATGGTACGGTGACTGTGGTGTTTGAGGACGCCGGTGAGCAGGTGAAGGTGCCAGCAGATCTGGTTTTAGTGGCGACCGGTCGCACCCCTAATTCCGACACCCTTGAGGCTGCCACCTACTTTGATGTGGATGAGCGGGGCCTAATACAGGTGGATGACTATCAGCGGGTGCTCTCTGGTGGTCAGCCGGTTAAGGGCGTCTGGGCTTTGGGTGATGTGAGTTCACCCTACCAGCTCAAGCATGTGGCCAATGCTGAGATGCGCACTGTTCAGTGGAACATTGTGCACCCTGAGCAGTTGCGGGCTACTGATCACCGTTATGTGCCCGCGGCAGTTTTCACTCACCCGCCTATCGCTGCGGTTGGCTTGACTGAAACCCAGGCGAGGGAGCAGGCTGAGGCTGAAGGCTATGAGGTAACGGTCAAGGAGCAGAAGTTTGGCGATGTAGCTTACGGCTGGGCTATGGGCGATAGCGAAGGTGTCTGCAAGCTCATTGCCCGTAAAGATACCGGTGAGCTGCTGGGGGCTCATCTCATTGGTGAGGATTCCCCTAACCTGATTCAGCCTCTGATTCAGGCTATGAGTTTTGGGCTTTCAGCTGGTGATATGGCCCGTGGCCAGTATTGGATTCACCCGGCTCTGACCGAGGTAGTCGAGAATGCCCTGCTGGGCCTTGACCTGGATTAACTGTCTCTTTCCTGCTGGTCTCTAGGTGATAGCGTAGAAAAAAGGGGCCTTCCTCGCTGAAGTGAGGAAGGCCCCTTTTTGCAGGAGATAATCTCTTAATACTGACGGTAAGCAGATCGGGCCATCTGGCTGTTGACATCTCGTACCTGGCCAGGAATGAGGAAGGCATCAACGATGAGCAGAATAAATACAATACCCAGGAGGAACCAGCCAATAATAATGACGGCGGTTGCAAGGCCAAGAAGCCAGGTCACAAGGTAGGCTGCCCCCATCCCTGACTGCTTAAGGTAGAACTTGTGGGCACCCAAGCCGCCGAGGAAGAACCAGAGCAGGTAAGCTACAGCAGTTGATTTTGCAGCAACAATCATGGGTGGGGCAACCATATTGACGTTAACAGTGGGCATGCCCTGCTGCTGCGGTACACCCTGTGCGAACTGAGGCTGCTGGTAGCCCTGGGCAAATTGGGGCTGCTGGGGTGCGCCCTGGTCAAACTGGGGCTGCTGGTAGCCCTGGTCGGGGTGATTCTCTGCTGAGAAAGAGCTAACGAGCTCCGTTGTTGGCTGCTCAGCAGAGGGCCTTGTTTCTTCTACGGTGTTTGCTGGCTGCTCTGCCGGTGAGTTGAGAGTAGCTAGAGTATCGTTGGCGGTTTCATCTACGCTTGCAGTACCCTGGGCAGGTGAGCTGGCTTGCGCATCTTTGTTCTTGAATGCTGGGGTAGGGGATAGGTTCTCAGACAAGGGTTCTCTCTTTTCAGGTGCATGTGTGGGGTTAGGAGAAAGCTCCTAACTAGTCATATCTTAAGAGAAATGTGGGAAAAGGCTGGTACATTCTTACTTGGTGTCGTCCTCGGTCTCTCTGACATCAACCCAGTCACTGGCGGCCTTTTCAACCTGCTCATCGGAGCTAGAGCCGGTAGCAGCGTCCTTACCCTTGTGGCCGGGGAGGGGCGCGACCTGCTGAATCTTCTCTGCCAGCTCGTGGAGCTTCTGCCCCTGGGTCTCGGTGAACTCTTGAATCTTCTCAGCCTGGACAGCCTTGAACTGGTCCCACTTCTCGGTCTGTTCTGCGCGAAGCTCCTGTACTCGCTCAGCGGTCTCAGCCATGGTGGTCTTGGTGCGGTTGTAGATATCTTCAATGTAAGAGTTGAAGTCAGCTAGCACCTGCTTACGGCGTACCTTCATGGAGGGGGTGAGGTGCCCTTCAGCCTCGGTGAAGTCCTTATCGAGAATACGGAACTCGCGGATAGACTCAGCCTTAGAGACCAGGGCGTTAGCGTCATCAATGAACTTCTGGATAGCCTCGCGCACGCGGGGATTGGTAGAGGCCTCTTTGAGGGAAAGAGTGCGGGGCAGACCGATACGCTCTAGCTCATCGGGCAGGACGTCCGGGTCCAGGGTAATGAGCGCTGAGATGAAGGGCTTTTCATCGCCTACGAGCATGGCCTGGGAGACAAAGGGAGACTGACGCAGACGGTCTTCGGCAGGGACCGGCATGACGTTCTTACCGCCAGCAGTCACAATGATTTCTTTCTTGCGGCCGGTGATGTAGATTTTGCCCTCATTATCAATGCGGGCCAGATCGCCGGTGCGGAACCAGCCGTCCTCGGTGAAAGCTGCCGCGTTCTCTTCGGGGTTATCCAGGTAGCCAGAGATCAGGCCGACGCCCTTGAACTCTAGTTCGCCGTCCTGAGTGATACGGGCTGAACCACCGGGGATGAGGGTGCCTACGTTACCGATGTCGAAGTTGCGGATGCGCCCCACAGCAAGGGGAGCGGTGGTTTCGGTCAGGCCGTAGCCTTCAACAACCTGGATGCCTACCGCATGGTAGAAGTGGCCGTAGTGCGGGGCCAGGCGCCCGCCACCAGATACCGCAAACCGCACCTTGCCACCCATGGCCTTGCGGAGCTTGGAGTAGACCAGTTTGTCGTAGAACTTGTGCTGGAGGGTGAGGGTAGGAGTCATGGTGCCAGCGATTTTAGCCTGGGACCATTTAATAGCAACATCTACCGAACGGTGGAAGAGCTTAGCGTTGACCTTACCGCCCTTCTCGGCCTTCTTGATAGCTCCCTCGTAGACCTTTTCAAAGACACGGGGCACCACCAGGAGCATGGTGGGCTGGAAAGAAGCTAAGTCGGTGGAGAGGTTCTTGATGTCCGGGGCATGCCCCACCGTCAGGCCAGCATCAAAAGCCAGCACCTGAACCAGGCGCCCTAGCACATGGGCCAGGGGAAGAAAGAGCAGGGTTGAGTTGGTTTCGTTGGCAATTTCAGGAATGGTCAGCTTGGCATTGGCGGACAGGCGCACGAAGTTACCGTGGGTAATGGGGCAGGCCTTGGGGCGACCGGTGGTGCCGGAAGTGTAGACGATGGTGGCCACCGTATCGAGAGTGGCAAGGCAGCGGCGTTCTTCAACCTCCTCATCAGAGACGGAGGCAGCGCTGGCAGTAAGAGTGTCGATAGCAGAATTCTCAATGACCCACACGTCCTTGAGGGTATCAAGGGACAGTTCTTCTTCGGTGAGGGTACGGGCCTGGTCAATGAGGTCTGCCAGTTTACTGTTTTCTACAAAGATAGCCTTAGCGCCAGAATGAGAGAGCGCCCAGGCTGCCTGAGCAGGGGAGGACGTCTCATAGACGGGTACAGAGATAGCGCCGGCGTACCAGATAGCGAAGTCAATTAAGGTCCACTCGTAGCGGGTGCGGCTCATCACGCCAATAACATCGCCGGCCTCAATTCCTGCTGCCATGAGCCCCTTAGCTAGGCTGATGACCTGCTGGCGGAAGTTCTTGGCAGTTACCGGAACCCAGTTGCCGGTAGATTTCTGCACCCGGTAGACCAGGGGGTCACGGCTATCTTGAGCGCGTAGCTCCACCATATCGGTGAGGTTGACTGCCGGGTCAACAGTAACAAGCTGGGGGGAGTGAATTTCTTTCACGGTGTTACCTTGTCTCTAGCCTGCCCTGGTAAGGGGAGGGGCTGTCAGTACCTGGCCTCAGATGCCAGGTACCTGGTGCTTTCTGGTCATTGTACAGCCCCTAAGCAGGGTAAAACTTAGCTTTGGGCGGGTATGACGCTTTTGGGTAGAAATGCTTGGCTGCCAGCCTAGTTTACTCATACTGGCTGGTCTAGATAAGGGGTATATTTCTGAGCCAGCCCACCTCGGGCATACAATATATATGAAGCGAAATACCCTGAGCCACCTACACCCATCACAAGACCCTCACACTAGCCCCGCATTAAGGAGAGACACCATGTACATGCACCTACGCACCGTACTCAAACCCCTGGTGCAGCGGGCCTATCACCACGAGGTCATAGGGGCAGATAACATTCCGGCTTCAAGCGGCGCTATCTTGGCAAGTAACCATGTCTCATTCATCGACTCTATCTTCTTGCCCCTGGCAGCCCCGCGCCAGGTCTTCTTTCTCGCCAAGTCAGATTATTTCACCACACCAGGCCTCAAAGGGCGCCTGATGAAATGGTTTTTCACCTCAGTCGGCCAGCTACCTATCGACCGCTCCGGCGGGGCCAAATCAGCCCAATCCCTAGCAGCTGCCGTGGCCGCCCTACGCGAAGGTAAACTAATAGGCATCTACCCTGAAGGAACCCGCAGCCCTGATGGCCGGCTCTACCGCGCAAAAATTGGTGTAGCCCGGCTAGCACTTGAGGCCGGCGTCCCTATCATCCCTGTTGCCCAGCTTGGTAACGAGCAGGTGCAGGTACCCGGATCTAACCGCCTGCGTCTGCGCAAAGACGGTGCACCCATCGGCGTGAAGACCCTCATCGGAGAACCTATCGACGTAACCCCCTACCTGAGTCGAGAGAATCAGTGGGCAGCCCAGCGCGAACTGGCAGATGTGGTGATAGAGCGTATTAGCCAGATGACCGGCCGCCCCGTCACCCCCGTCTATGCCGCTGACGTCAAAAAGCTGATGGCTGCAGAAGGCCTCAGTGCAGACCAAGCAACCGACCGGCTCCTAGAGAACCGCTCATAAGGTGGCCAACCCAAGGGGCACTAGATCGCTCACCTAGCCCCAACCTTGTATGTCACATACTGGATACGCCCTTGAACCCTCCACACCAAGCCCAATAGTTTTGAAGAAGAGACAAAGCCCAACCCCTGCTCATCTCTCGCGACCACACACAAAGGAGTCACCCGTGACCACCCCCGGCACCGCACCCACCCCCAAGGATCTACCCGAACTCGAAGAGTGGCGCTCCCGGCACATCGACCAGCACCCCCAATGGGCTCAGCACCCCGACTTTGCCAAGGTCATCAACGAACTCAACAACGTGCCCCCGCTGGTCTTCGCCGGTGAAGTCGACCAGATGCGCGCAGACCTGGCCCGCGTTGCAGAAGGTGAAGCCTTCCTCCTCCAAGGCGGCGACTGCGCCGAAACCTTCGCAGGTGCTACAGCCGATAAAATTTCAGGCCGCGTGCGAACCCTACTACAGATGGCCGTTGTGCTGACCTACGGCGCCTCCATGCCCGTAGTGAAGATGGGCCGTATGGCAGGGCAATTCTCCAAGCCCCGCTCCTCCAACGACGAAACCCGTAACGGCCTGACCCTCCCCTCCTTCCGCGGTGAAATGGTCAACGGGTTCGACTTCACCGAAGAATCCCGTATTCACGACCCCAACCGTATGTTGCACGGCTACCACACCAGCGCCAGCACCCTCAACCTCATTCGTGCCTTCACCCAGGGCGGTTTTGCCGACCTACGTTCAGTACACTCCTGGAACAAGGGCTTCACCTCCAACCCCGCTCACGCCCGCTACGAATCCATCGCCGGTGAAATCGACCGTGCCATCAAATTCATGGAAGCCTGCGGAACTGACTTCGGCCCGCTGAAAACCACCGACGTCTACACCGGCCACGAAGCCCTACTACTAGACTTCGAACGCGCCATGACCCGCGTAGACTCCCGCACCCACCTGCCCTACGACACCTCCGCCCACTTCCTCTGGATCGGTGAGCGCACCCGCGGGCTAGAGGACGCCCACGTTAACTTCCTCTCCAAGGTACACAACCCCATCGGCGTCAAACTCGGCCCTACCACCACCGCCGATGACGCTATGGCCCTCATCAACAAGCTTGACCCCAACCGTGAACCTGGCCGCCTGACCTTCATCACCCGCATGGGCGCAGACAAGATCCGTGAAAACCTGCCCGCCATTGTTGAGGGCGTACAGAAAGAAGGGGCCAAGGTCGTATGGGTCACTGACCCCATGCACGGTAACACCATCTCCGTGCCCTCGGGCTACAAGACCCGCCGCTTTGATGACGTCATGAACGAAGTTCAAGGCTTCTTTGAGGTACACGAGGCCCTCGGAACCTTCCCCGGCGGTATCCACGTAGAAATGACCGGCGATGACGTTGCCGAGTGCCTAGGCGGCTCTGACCCCATTGAAGAAGCCGCATTTGCTGACCGTTACGAGACCCTCTGTGACCCGCGACTGAACCACCAGCAGTCCCTGGAAATCGCTTTCCAGGTCGCTGAGTACCTGGCCCGCCGCTAAGAGGGCAGGCTCACAGGGCTACAGAGCAAGCCGCCGTTGCCTCTTCTTGAACATGAGTATCAAGATAGGGCTACGGCGGCTTTCCCTATGCTAAGACAGATACAAAAAGACGCTAGAGGGCTAGGTTAGAGAACCAAACTAGCTAACCACCAGCCCACAAGACCGGCCGCAACAAAACCCAAGAGCACCAGAATCACACTAAGAACCACAGCGGTAGGGGAAAGCGGAGGACGCCACCGTTGGGCAGGGGTGCGACGCTGGGGCGCAGTCCATTGGGCAGGGTCAGCAGCACGCACCGAGGCCGGCTGTACCGCAGATGCTGGGGGAAGACTTGCGCGTTTGCTACGGTAGGCAGCAGCCCGCGCCCTGTTGTACTCAGCGGAGATAGACGGGTGCTCTACTACCGCAGGGTCCTGGTGTGATTCATGGGCAGATAGCTGGGTCTCGAGGACGGCCTGAGTTTCGGTCTGGGGCCCAACCCCGGCCAAGCTGGTGGGGGAGTAGACCTCCACGGGGGCGTCCGCAGCTGAGCGTATTGCCTGTTCCTGCTCGGTTAGGGGGCCGGTAGACCCTGCATCGAGTAGGTCATCTGCGGCACCGAAGCCGGTGATAGCAGTGTGCCTGTGGTGTACCCGCCCTGATTGTTCTGTAATAGCAGCAACTGCCTCCCACAGGGATGGTACCGGCTGCTCTGTCTGCCCTAGGCGGTAGGCTTTTTCTTGCTGGCTGGCGCGAGACTCAATATCGCCAAGAGCCCGGTAGAGTTCGGTGGCATCTTGGGGCCGGTCGCGGGGGCTACGGCGGGTGCACCAGCTTACTATTCCTGCAATATCGGAAGAAATACCCTCTGCTAGGTGGGTCAGTGAGGGGATGTCGGTGTTCATATTGTGGTAAAGCACTTGTTGGTCGTTATCGGCCCCAGCAAACGGCATGCGCCCGGTGAGCATGCGGTACATCATCACCCCTAGAGCAAAGATGTCGGCGGGTGGTCCTACCGGTGAGGCAACGTCAAGAATCTCTGGGGCCACAAAAGAGGGGGTGCCCATGAGCTGGCCGGTGGCGTTCTGATCGGCCCTGCGCGTCAAACCAAAATCAGAGAGTTTAACTCCTTCAGTCTCGGCCTCTAGAAGGACGTTGGCGGGTTTGATATCACGGTGAATAAGGTGGTGGGCGTGCACCTCTGATAAACCTTCAACGGTAGGGATGATGACCTGTAGCATCTCGCCGACCGAGAGCACCGGCCGTAGCTGCAGGAGTTGGGCTAGTGTGCACCCGTGCACGTATTCGAGGACCAGAAACATAACCTGCTGGCCGTGGACTGTCTCGGTGCCTTCATCGATGACACCTACGACATACTTATGCTGAATCTTTTTGAGTGCTGAGCCTTCTCTAAAAAACTTCTGTTGCTGGGCGGGGTCGTTTGAGAGGTGGGGGAGTAAGACCTTGAGCGCCACCGGGTTATCTGACCACAGGTCAACTGCGTGGTACACCTCAGCCATGCCACCGCGGGCAATCAGGTGGCCTACCTCAAAATGGCCCTTGAAAATAACCCCGGTCAGCCAGGGGGCAGCAGAGAAGTTATGAGTCATCCTCACTATTGTACGGGTGGGCCCTGGGAAGAGCCCGAAAACCCTACCTGCTGTGCCTCAGCCGATACTACCTACCGATTCGCCGGTTTCTGGGGCACAATGGATAGGTGACTGATGAAAAAACTACACCCGAAGTAATTGCTCTCGTTGGCGATTGGCTTACCATCCCCGACATTGCAGAAGCCCTTGACCTGAAGGTCACCCGGGTTCATAACCTGCTAGCGGACGGCACCCTACTGGCCGTGCGCGACCCCGAAACTGGCGTCCGCAAGGTGCCTGCCCTCTTCATGCATGAAGATCGCGTACTGGAACCCTTGAAAGGGACCTTGAGTGTGCTGGCAGATGCTGGCTTCACCGCAGAAGAAGCGATTGTTTGGCTTTACACTGCTGATGAGACCCTACCTGGCCGCCCTATTGATGCTCTGGTTGACGGCCGTAAAACTGAGATCCGCCGCCGCGCCTCGGCTCTAGCCTGGTAAGGCCTTAGGCCCCATACTTCAAGGCAGGCTTACACACTGTGTAAGCCTGCCTTTTCTATCAGCGGGTGTATCTGTCAGCGGGCATATCTATGAGGGGGTATGCGAGAAGGACAGCTAGGTGAGGGAAGCCTTTTAGAAAGAGCGGTGCAAGGCCTTAGCGGCAATAGCGCGCAGAGCCTGCTGCACTGTGGCTTCAAGGTTCACGGCTTCACCATCTAGGGTTTGAAGAGCAGCTAGAGCCTGATTACCCTTGGCGTCAATGAGCTCTTCAGTTGCTTCTAAGGCCCCAGAGTTCCGTATGAGCTCTTGTAACTGGGCGATAGTTTCTGCGTTGAGGGTGGGGGAGCCGAGTGACTCTTCCAAGAAAGCCCGCTGGCTAGGAGAGGACTTCATCGCGGTGAGAGCTGTCAGGACGGTGCGCTTACCTTCCCTCAGATCGTCCCCTGCTGGTTTGCCGGTGGTTTCGGGCTGGCCAAAAACTCCTAGTACATCATCGCGCATCTGGAAGCCTTCGCCGAGGGGCAGGGCAAATTGTCGGTAGCCTGTGATGAGATCGGATACCTCGCCGTGGGGTAAGCCTAGGGCTAGTGCCCCGCCTAAGGCTATAGGGTGCTCACAGGAGTATTTGGCGGACTTGTAGCGAATGACGTTCTTGGCCCGCTTAAGTGCAGTTTCTGGTTCTTCTTCGGGCACAACTTCGCCCACAATATCGAGGTACTGGCCAGCCATGACTTCGGTGCGCATCACATCGAAGATGAAACGGGCTTCGCTGGTGGCAGTAACCTCGGGGATAGATGAAAAAACCATTTCTGACCATGTAAGGCAGGTGTCGCCAGCTAGAATAGCGCTTGAAGTGCCGAAAGTTGCGGGGTTGGTCTTATAGCCTAGTTCGCGGTGCATGGCCTCAAAGCGGCGGTGTACGCTGGGGGCTCCTCGTCTGGCGTCTGAGGCGTCGATAATATCGTCATGGATGAGGGCAGCAGTCTGGAAGAGCTCAATAGCTAGACCTGCCCGAACGATGGAGTCGGTCACCCCCGCCCCGCCTGCGCCCCGGTAGCCCCAGTAAGCTAGCAGAGCTCGTAGACGCTTCCCCCCGGTGGAGAGCGCGCGGACGGACTCAAGCAGCGGCAAAGTCTCTACCGAGACGGCTGTCATGAGCTCCTCTTGGGTAGCAAAAAAGCGGCCCATTTCAGCTTCAAGAGCCTCAATATAGGCTGCGGACTCATCGGTGCCGGTAAGGGGAGCTGGCTGGTTGGTCATGACGTCCTCGGGTCTGGGGGTGCTTTGCACACCAGTCTAGTAGATAGGGCCCTAGCCCTGGTCAAAACCGACCTCACCACCCTAGGATGGATTAGAACATAGTTTCGAGAGGTGGGTGTCTTGCGTGAGAGAGCAGAGCATAAAAAATAGCCGCACACCTGCACCTAACCGCATCATCATGCACCTAGATATGGACGCTTTCTTCGTCAACGTAGAGCTTCTTTCTCAGCCAGCCCTGCGTGGCCGGCCCCTTATCGTAGCCCGTAACTCCCCGCGCTCAGTCGTCCTCTCTGCCTCCTATGAAGCTCGCCGCTATGGGGTGCGCTCGGCTATGCCGCTGGCAAAAGCCCGCCAGCTGTGCCCGGCAGCCCTGCTACTGGAGCCATCTGCCCACTACCGCAGCTATTCGGCTCAGGTGATGAAGATTCTAGGTAGCATCACTGACCGGCTCGAACAGGTCAGTGTAGATGAGGCTTTTCTTGACCTCACCGGAGCTATCCGCGCTCAAGGTAGCCCTGTAGATATCGCTAACTCTGCCCGGCAGCGTATTAAAGCTGAGCTGGGTCTGCCTAGCTCAGTGGGAATTTCATCCAGTAAATTTATCGCCAAAATGGCATCTGCCGGTTCTAAACCCAATGGTCTATGGGTTATTCCGCCGCACCGGGTGCAGGAGTTCCTTGACCCCCTGCCGGTGGGTAAATTGTGGGGTGTTGGCACTAAAAGTGCCGCCATGCTCGAAGCCTTAGGAATTCATACCGTAGCCCAGCTGCGAGAATACGATCTGACCTGGTTGCAGGGGCGTTGCGGGCAGGCTGCGGGCCTGCACCTTTATGAACTTGCCCGAGGTATTGACCGGCGCGAGGTTACCTCTGAGCGTATTGAAAAATCAATCGGTGCTGAACACACCTTTACTACCGATCAGACAGGGGCAGAGGATATCGCTGCAGAGCTTTACAATCTTTGCCTCACCGTAGCCCGCCGCTTGCGGGTAGCTGAGCGCCAGAGCCGTACCCTTAGCCTCAAGATTCGCTACTCCAACTTTGAAACCCTCACCCGTTCTTGCCCTTTGCCTCTTGCCACTGTATCGGGGCGCGTCATGTTCGATGCCGTTATGGCCCACCTCAAGCAGCTGGGGGTCTTAGAGGCGGATGGCTCTTCTTCCCGCCCCGTCCGTCTGCTGGGTGTGCGTGCAGAGAAACTTGAAGGGCGAGAAGTCGGGGTGCAGATGCAACTTTTTGCCCCGGAAAGTGCCCAGGTAGGTGACGAGGGCTCTCCTGTGACTCAGGATTTACGTGCTGAAGAATGGGAAGAAGCAGAAAACACCATGGACACCATCAACGCCCGCTTCGGTGCCCAGGGGCTGCTACCGGCTAGTTTGCTTAGCTCCGGCAAGCGAAAATAATCATGAAATGCAAGGTCATTTTCAGAGAGTGTCTAGGCTGCACCCAAGAGCTAACGCTAAGATAAGTGGACAACTTGATGCGCACTGGCACCTGGGCACTAGCCTTTTTACCGTGCGCCAAGGCCTACCGCACCAGCTAAGGAGACACCATGGCGCTTTCAGACCGGGAACAGGAACTTCTTGCCCAGCTCGAAAAGCAGCTCAATGACGACCCCGCCTTTGCCTCAACGATGACCGGGCCTCAGCCTCTTGTGGCTCCCGCTGTCTCGTCGTCACCTCGCAACCTGGTTCTTGGTGCCCTTATCGCCGTGGTTGGCCTGGGCATTATCATCGCAGGTGTCTCTACTAAGCTCATCGTGCTGGGTGTACTGGGCTTTGTTGTAGCAGCGGTCGGCGTGTATGTTGCTACTACTGCCCCTCAGAAATCTAAAGCTAATGGCAAGCGGGGCTCTGGGCCTTCTGTGCCTTCAAAAGCTGGAAGCACTTCTAGCTTTATGCAGCACCTGGAAGATAAGTGGGATGAGCGCCAAGGTGGCTCTCGCTTTTAGTTAACTTCTTTGCGCTTGTGATACCGTGCCGCTCGGCTTATGCTGGGCGGTTTTTGTATGCCCGCAAAGTGATATATGGGTAAAAGGAAAAGCTGTGTAAGAGGGAATAAAGTCTGCCCTCAATACCGGAATATTCTGCAAATAACGTATTTCATGTGAAAACGCTGAAAAACCCAGTAAAAATTCTGTATTTGGTACATTCGGTGGAGCATAGTGGAGTAAAGTGGAGGGATAGAACAACACTGGTGTAGTTTCCCTCGTGTTTGGGGGAGGCAAAGGCGACAGGCAGAGGCGGTGGTGCCATGTTTCTTGGGACCCACACTCCGCGTCTGGACGCCAAGGGGCGCCTGATTCTTCCGGCGAAATTTCGTGAGCAACTAGAGGCAGGTCTGGTACTCACCCGCGGGCAAGAACGCTGTCTCTACGTCTTTACCATGACTGAGTTTGAGCGCATCCATGAACAGTTGCGCACAGCCCCACTATCGTCCAAACAGGCGCGAGACTACATCCGAGTTTTTCTATCGGGAGCCTCAGATGAGGTGCCCGATAAGCAGGGGCGAATCACCATACCTCAAAACCTCAGAGACTACGCTGGGCTCGAAAAAGACCTCACGGTTATCGGCGCAGGCTCACGAGCAGAAATATGGAGCACCGAAGCCTGGGAAGCCTACCTGAAAGAACAGGAAGAAACTTTCTCTGGCACCGATGATGAAATCCTGCCAGGGCTCATGCTCTAAAACCCACCCACAGCGCACCGACCACCACTAACGCGAGGAGCAGACCTTGACTCAGGTAGAGAACCCCTCACCCGGCAAGGACGCCAAAGACAGGCACGTGCCGGTCATGCTTGACCGCTGCCTGGACCTCCTTGCGCCCGCAATCTCCCGCCCCGGGGCTGTCGTCATTGACGGAACCCTCGGCATGGGAGGCCACTCAGAAGCCATGCTAGAGCGCTTTGAAGACCTCACGCTCATCGGCATCGATCGTGACCTCATGGCCCACAAACTCGCAGGTGAACGCCTAGCCCGTTTCGGTAGCCGTTTCATCCCGGTACACGCTGTTTACGATGAGATTCCCCGGGCTATGGCAGAAGCCGGCGTAGGTCAGGTAGACGGTGTTCTTTTTGACCTGGGTGTATCGTCCATGCAACTTGATGAGCGTGAACGCGGTTTCGCCTACTCTTACGATGCTCCGCTTGATATGCGCATGGATAACACTGAAGAGCTCACCGCCGCTATCGTTGTCAACACCTACGACGAAGCAGAGCTGCGCCGTATTATCCGCCAGTGGGGCGAAGAAAAATTTGCCGCCCGTATTGCCTCCCGTATCGTTGCGGCCCGTACCGAGCGTCCTTTTGAAACTACCGGCCAGCTGGTCAAGGTCATTCAGCAGGCTGTGCCGGTGGCGGCCCAGCGCAAGGGCGGGCACCCTGCCAAACGTACTTTCCAGGCCCTGCGTATCGAGGTCAATCATGAGCTAGATGCTCTTGAGCGCGCCATACCGGCAGCAATTGACGCCCTCAACCTGGGCGGACGCTGTGTAGCTATGAGCTACCACAGCCTAGAAGACAAAATCGTTAAACGAGCTTTCACCGCCCGGGCTACCTCAAGTGCTCCCAAGGGCTTCCCCGTAGAGCTTGAAGAACATAAACCCGAACTCAAAATCATTACTCGAGGTGCTGAGCCACCTACCGAGCAAGAGATTGAAGAGAACTCGCGGGCAGCGTCCGCAAAACTTCGGGCAGCAGAAAAAATCAAGACACCAAAGGCAACACGATGAGCGCGGAACCCCGTTTCCCCACCTCACCCGATAGCGGGCAGCTGACCAAGCCCCGCCTGTCTGTGGTGCGCGATGAGCCTCAAGAAGCTACCCCCGCCCGCCGCCCGCTCTCACGTTCTCGCTCTTTGCGTGCTAACTCTAACCGTTGGCGTGTCTTCATGGCCCTAGGTGCCATGCTTGTTGCCCTGCTGACCGTGCTGGTGCTCAGCATTGTTATGGCCTCACGCCAGTACGACTTGGTAGAGTTACGAGCCCAAGAGCAGGCCTTGATTCAGAACAATGAGGCTCTGTCTCAGGAAATTGAATTCCATCAGGCTCCGCAGGATCTAGCCATCCGAGCCAGCCAGCTAGGGCTTGTTGCAGCTTCAAGCCAGACAACCATCGATCTGCAAACCGGCGAAATTACCGGTACCCCCCTTGCGGCGGTTGAAGGTGAAGCAGTAACAAAGAACCTGATTGCACCCCCTGCCCTAGCCGATACTCAGGCCTACGAAGAGGCCAGTGCCCGTGCTGAGGAGCAGCGCAAGAAGGAAGAAGCTAAAGCGAAGGCCTCTGCTGAGGCATCAGCCAGCGCGGCTGCATCGGCCAGGGCACAGACCTCAGCTTCTGCCAGTGCTGCACCTGAGGCTCAGGCCTCAGCCCAGCCCTCTGCTGCGGCGAGTGCAGGTAACCGGTAGCTAGTGCGTGGGGTGGTGTCTGCCCTGATGGTGGGCACCTGTTCCTGTGATGAGCCGGTAAGTACATCTTGTGGTGAGCAGGCCACGGTGAAAGAGCGGAAGAGGATAAGGGGACGATGAGCGGCACTGAGCGCAATGAATCTGTGCAGAGAATCAAAAGCACCGTTGGGCGGCGCGGTTTTATTGCCGGTACTTTAGGTATGGGCGGTCTGGGCCTGGTTGGTCTGCGTCTTGCCTGGTTGCAGGGTCTTGACCCCAACGGTCTTGCAGAAGCTGCTAAGGCTCGGCGTACTCGTATCCAGACTATCCCGGCCTTGCGTGGAGAGATTCTTGATATTAATGGCAATGTGCTTGCCCGTAGTGTTCAGCGCTATAACATCACTGTCGATCAGTCTGCTGTAGCTAATTTCAAGCGTTATACCGAGGGTAGCCGCGACCCGGTAGAAGTCACCCCCACAGAGTTGGTCTATGAGCTGGCTGACATTCTGGAGATGAGTGATGCTGATGTGAAAGCGGCCCTTGACGGGGATCTCAAATACAAAATTGTTAAAGAGAACGTCACTCCTGCCCTCTACAACAAGGTAGACGCCCTGGGAGCGCCCTACATTTATGGTGAGATTCTATCTGAACGGAAATACCCTAATGGCCAGGTGGGTGGCTCAGTGGTGGGGCGCTTCAGCATTGTTGAAGAAGCGGTAGAAGGCACGAGTGGCGAAACTCAACTGGTCAATAACTCAGTGGGTATTGAGCGCACCATGGGGGACCACCTGGCCGGTACTGACGGGGAGCGTATCTACGAGATTTCAGCTGATGGTATCCGTATTCCTATTGGGGATGAGCAAAAAACTCCTGCTCAAGATGGTAAGAGTGTGCGGCTCACCATTAATCAGGACGTCCAGTATTTTGCGCAGCAGGTGGTCAAGGCCCGTGCTGATGAGCTGAAAGCTGAGTGGGGTACGGCTGTTGTGATGGACGTCCGTGACGGCTCAATCTTGGCGCTGGCAGATTCTTCGACGATGGACCCAGGTGCTGAACGTTTTGAGCTAGCCGATATGAACCCGCGCGCTATTACACAGGTTTTTGAGCCAGGTTCTACTGAAAAAATCTTGACTACTGCTGCTGTCTTTGAAGAAGGTATCGCTGAACCGGAAACAGTGTACGATGTGCCTGCTGAGCTGGAAATTGACCGGCAGACCATTACCGACCCCTTCGTCCACCCTGCCCAGAAGCGCACCGTTGCCGGTATCATCGCTGACTCGATGAACACCGGTACCGTCATGATGGGGAGCAAGCTCACCAAGGAACAGCGTTATAACTGGCTCAAGAAGTTTGGCATGGGGGAGTTCACCGGTATTGAGCTAACCGGCGAATCCCAGGGCCTGGTCACCGATTGGAAGGACTGGGATATCCGCCAGCAGTACAATGTGCTTTTTGGCCAGGGCGTGGCCCAGTCAGCCTTGCAGACCTCTATGATTTTTCAAGCTATGGCCAATAAGGGGATTATGCTCAAGCCCCGCATCATTGATGCTGTGATTGATACGGACGGTACCGAAGAAGTCCGCGAGGTCGCTGAAGGTACCCGCATGGTGAGTGAAGAAACCGCCCGGAAGACCCTCCAGGTCATGGAGGCTGTCGTGTACCAGGGTGGTGGTGGTGCGAAAGGTGCCCAGATTAACGGCTACCGGGTCGCCGGTAAGACCGGTACCGCAGAAAACGTGGGCGAAGGTTCTAGCACCTATGATGGCTGGACTACCTCTTTTGTGGGGGTCGCTCCCACCGAGGACCCCCGCTTCCTCGTATCGGTTACTATGCACCGCCCGAAAACCACGGCATCGGCTGTTGGCCTGGCAAATACCACAGCCCAGTTTGCAGAAATTATGGAGAAAACCCTGCACATCTATAATGTGCCCCGCTCCACAACGGAGCCGCAGGAGACCCCTAAATTCGCTGAGGGACATGACGAAAACGGCTAAAGTAGACCCTATTAGCACTCGCGCCACACCGCGCACCTTAACATAGACCGCCCATTGGAGGGAAAGCCCGTGACACAAAACCGAGCACTTGATGGCAGCGCCCAGACGTTGCGCCCCCGTCAGGTTACCGAGCGCACCTGCGCTGAGGTCGCCGACTGGCTGACCGAGGTGGGGTTAGGAGCGCAGCTGGTGCAGGCGTCCGTCCGCCCCATCACGGGTATCACTATGGACTCCCGTGAAGTGCAGCCTGGTGACCTCTATGTTGCCCTGGGCGGAGCAAAGGCCCACGGTGCGTCCTTTCTTCCTGCTGCAATCGAGTTGGGGGCGTCCGCCCTGCTGACCGATGAAGCGGGCCTTGAGATTGTGCGCGAGCTGGGTATTCCCGACGACCTGGGCGTAGTCACCACCAACCAGGTGCGAGCTGCTGTCGGCCCGCTCTCTGCTCGCATTTACGCTTCTCAGCCCAGTGGCGGGGGAGCACCCCGCCTCTTTGCGGTGACCGGCACCAACGGTAAGACCACCACTACCTACATGACCAACTCAATCATGCAGGCGCTGGGGCACACTACCGGCCTGATTGGTACCATTGAGATTCTTGCCGGCGGGCAGGCTATTCCCTCTAAGCTCACCACCCCTGAGTCCCCCCACGTGCACTCCCTCATTGCCCTGATGCGCGAGCAGGGTATTACCAGCGCCGCGATGGAGGTGTCATCGCATGCCCTGGACTACCGCCGCGTCGATGGCATTCGCTATGACGTTGCGGGCTTTACCAACCTCACTCAGGACCACCTGGACCTGCACGGCACCATGGAAAGCTACTTTGATTCCAAGGCCGAGCTCTTCACCCCGGCCCGTACCCGTCGCGCCGTTATCACTGCCGATGACCACTGGGGTCTTGACATGGCAAAGCGCGCGGTTCAGGCTTTGGGGGCCCGCGCTGTGGTTCGCCTCTTTACCAACTTCGGTGCCGGTTACGAGCCGGGGGAGGACGCTCTCACCTCCCTTGCTGCCCAGGACTGGGCCCTGGTGCAGGTAGAGCGCTCCGGTATCGGCCACTCCTTTACCCTGCGCCGTGGCGACGGTTTTGAACTGCCCAGCGCCACCTTGCTTCCAGCTGATTTCAACGTCTCGAACGCTGCGCTGGCCGCCGTGATGGTTTTTGAGAGCGCCCGCGACGGGCTAGAGCGCGAGCGCATCACCGAAGTGCTGGCTCGCACCGAGACCCTGACCCCCGTTGTGCCCGGTCGTATGCAGCTGATTTCCACCGAGCCCACCGCCCTGGTGGACTTCGCCCACAACCCCGATGCCCTGAAACGTGCGCTTGAAGCAATCGAGCCGGCAGATGAGGACGGCAAGATCATCATTGTTTTTGGTGCCACCGGCGAGCGGGATCAGACCAAGCGCCCCTTGATGGGGGAGGTTGCGGCCACATACGCCGATATTGTGGTGGTGACCGATGATGACCCGCACAGTGAAGACCCAGCCCCGATCCGGCAGACTGTGGAGGCAGGGGCCCTGGCCGCTGTGGATACTGGTGCGCGGGCTCAACGGGTGCTGAATATTGCGCCTCGAGCAGCAGCCATTGATGAGGCTATCGCCCTAGCTGGCCCCCAGGATTCGATTCTGGTGGCGGGGCGAGGCCATGAGGTGGCTCAGGACGTTGCAGGCACTGATATTGACCTTGATGACCGTGTAGAGACTGCCCGGGCCTTGCAAGCTGCTGGTTTCAGTGTGCTTCCGGCTTACCAGTACCACCAGCAGTAACCTAAAGGTAAACCTATGATTGAACTTTCAGCGCTTGAGATTGAAGAAGCCGTAGCAGGCACCCTCTTAGGGGTAGAACCTGCTCAGGCGCCTCATCTGACCTGTACTTCTGCTACTACCGATTCACGTGAGGTAGGCCCTGGGTGTCTCTTTATCGCCAAACCGGGTGAAGTGACCGACGGCCACAACTTCCTCCCTGCCGCCTTTGAGCAGGGTGCCTCTTTAGCTCTGGTTGAACGTGAAATTCAGGACGCTAACGGTCAGCTCTACCCTTCAATCCTGGTGGATGATGTGGTGCTGGCCATGGGACGTCTGGCCTCCTATATCGTGGATCGCTTGCGTAAGGGCGGTAAGGTGACGGTCGTGGGTATCACCGGCTCTGCGGGTAAAACTACCACCAAGGACCTACTGGCAGCTATTTTTGGGGCAGAGGGCAAGACCGTAGCCCCCATTGGTTCTTTCAACGGTGAAGTGGGGGTTCCCCTTACTGTATTCCGGGCAGAAGAAGACACCCGGTACCTGGTTATTGAAATGGGCGCTGACCGGGTGGGCAACATCAAATACCTGACCGATATGATCTCACCTGACTACGGGGTTGTGCTCAAGGTGGGTACAGCTCACGCTGGTGAGTTCGGTGGCGTCGATAACATCGAAGCAACTAAGGGAGAGATGGCTGAGGGCGTGCGCCTGGGGCTGGGCCTCAACATGGACGACTACCGGGTGCGCCGCATGATTAACCGGGCTTCTACCCCCGTCACCTACTTTGGGGTTGAGGGGCGCGAAGCTGAGCTGACCCACACCGCTAACCCTGGTGTTCACGAAAATCGCATAACAGCTTCACAGCTGACCACCACCGATGAAGGAAAGCCTGCCTTTACTCTGACCTTCCCTGAGGGGCAATCCTACGAGGTTAGCTCCCAGCTCATTGGTGAGCACCATGTCTATAACCTGCTTGCGGCAGCTACCGTCGCCTACCAGGTAGGAATTTCTCCCCAGCGGATTGTAGAGCAGCTCAATACCGCAGGTGCTGCCTCCAAATGGCGGATGCAGCGCACCGACAGAGCTGACGGCGTGACAGTCATCAACGATGCTTACAACGCTAACCCCGAGTCCATGACCGCAGCTTTACAGACTCTGGCCCAGCTGGGCCGTCTGCCCTCAGCCCACCGCACCTGGGCGGTGCTCGGTGCCATGCTGGAACTGGGGGACCAAACCCTAGCTGAGCACGACCGAATCGGGCAGCTAGCGGTACGCCTGAATATCTCTAAGCTCATTGCGGTAGGCCAGATCGCCAAGCCCATCTACAACACCGCCCACCTGGAAGGGTCCTGGGGCAAGGAGGCAACCTGGGTGCCCAGCACCGAGGAAGCCTTCGAACTCTTGAAGGGCGCTCTAGAGCCAGGCGATATCGTCCTCTTTAAGTCCTCGAACGGGGCTGGACTGGGGCTGCTGGGGCAAAAAGTTGCTGACTATGAGGGGAACCTCACCCAGCATGAGCCTGATAGTGGGAATTCACAGCCCTGGTTAAGCTCCGGTGACTTCATACAGGCACTAAACTCAAACAATGGCGCCCAGCCCGATGCTGCCGCCACAACTACAGACAACTCATAACCGGGAAGGCACAAACACCGCATGATTTCCATCCTGTTGGCTGCCGCTTTCGGCCTGATCATCTCGATCACCGGAACCCCGCTTTACACCAAATGGTTGGTGAAGCAGCAGTTCGGCCAGTTCATTCGCGAGGACGGCCCCACCTCCCACCAGACCAAGCGGGGCACCCCCACCATGGGCGGCGTCATGATGATGGCAGCAACCGTCATCGGTTTCTTCCTGGCCCTGGCACTCTCATCCCTGCTAACCGGTAGCGCTGTGGCCCCCTCCGCTTCGGTGCTCCTTGCTATGTTCCTCATGCTGGGTATGGCCGCTGTTGGGTTCATCGATGACTTCCAGAAAATCTGGAAGAAGCAAAGCGAGGGCCTGACCCCCAAGGGCAAGATCGTACTCCAGGGGCTGATTGGCACTCTCTTTGCTGTGGGTGCCTTGCTGATTAAGGACGAGCGGGGCTGGTCACCTGCCTCCTTCAACCTTTCCTTCACCCGCGATATCCCCTGGCTGGATCTGGCCTTCGCAGGCCCTGTTGTGGGTATCATTCTCTTCATCATCTGGGCCAACCTGATTGCAACTGCCACCACTAACGCAGTGAACCTCACCGACGGTCTCGACGGCCTAGCAACCGGTGCGGCCATCATGGTCTTTAGCGGTTACCTCCTGATTTCTATGTGGCAGCAACAGTACCTGTGCGCCCCAGGGGCCGCAGATGCCCTGTGCTACCAGGTGCCCGCGTCTGGGCAGATGGCCATGCTAGCGGCCTCACTGATTGGTGCCCTCATTGGCTTCCTCTGGTGGAACACTTCACCTGCCACTATCTTCATGGGTGATACCGGCTCCCTGGGCCTAGGTGGGGCCCTGGCGGCTTTTGCCATCATCACCCGCACCCAGATGCTGCTGCCCATTATTGCCGGCCTCTTCGTGATAATCGCTATCTCCGTGATTCTGCAGGTAGGCTACTTCAAGCTCTCAGGCGGCAAACGTATTTTCCGCATGGCACCCCTACAGCACCACTTTGAGCTCAAGGGCTGGCCTGAAGTGAACGTGGTCATCCGTTTCTGGATCCTGGCGGGCCTCTTTGTAGCCATCGCCCTAGGCATTTTCTACAGCGACTGGCTAGTAAATAACGGGAGCGTCTTCTAATGCAGGCAAGTAACGCAAACCCCATCTACGGCTATGAGCGTCTTGAATCGCTCACCAGCTGGGAATCTGACTGGGCCGGCCTGCGCGTTGTCGTTGCAGGCCTAGGCGTCTCTGGCTTCTCGGCCGCTGATACCCTCATAGAGCTAGGTGCCCGCGTCCTCGTCGTTGACGGTAACGATAACGAGGTCACCCGCGGTAAAGCCGACACCCTGAAAATTGTTGGTGCAGTTGGCTCCGTACTGGGCGCCGGAGCCATGGAGGCCCTACCCCTGGTAGAAGGAGAACCAGCAGAACTGGTTATCACCTCACCGGGCCTTGCCCCCACCACGGGCATCTTGGCTGATGCCCTCACCCAGAAAATTCAGATCTGGGGCGATGTAGAACTGGCCTGGCGTTTGCGTCAGCGCCAAGGGCGTAAAGTTGCCCCCTGGCTGGCTATCACCGGCACCAACGGTAAGACCACCACAGTGGGCATGACCGAATCTATCCTGCAGACAGCAGGCTATAAGGCCATTGCCGTGGGCAACGTGGGCACCCCCATCCTCGATGCCCTACGCGACCCGGTTGACTATGACTTCTTCGCCGTTGAGCTCTCCAGCTTCCAGCTGCACTGGACCTACTCCATGTCACCACTCGCTTCTGTGGTGCTCAACGTGGCTGAAGACCACGTCGACTGGCACGCTGGCTACCAGAACTACCTGGCCGATAAAGCCCGTATCTACGAAAACACTCAGGTCGCCTGCATCTTCAACGCCAACTACCCCGAAATTGTGCAGATGGTTGAAGAGGCGGACGTCCTTGAGGGCGCTCGCGCTATCGGCTTCTGGGCGAATACCCCTGGCCTGTCGATGCTGGGTGTCATTGATGGGCTGCTCATTGACCGGGCTTTCCTGGATAACCGCCGCAACCAGGCCCTGGAACTAGCCTCTGTATCAGATACCGGCCAGTTACCTACTAAGCACACCGTAGAGAATGCCCTGGTTGCTGCTGCCTTGACCCGGGCTGCTGGTATTGAACCTGAACAGGTGAAGGCTGGCCTGCAGAATTATGAGCCTGGGGCTCACCGTATTCAACTGGTGGCTAATACGCACGGGGTGCTGTGGGTTAATGATTCTAAGGCCACTAACCCCCACGCAGCTCATGCTTCACTCTCATCTTTCAACCCTGTTATCTGGGTGGCCGGTGGCCTGTCTAAGGGCGTGACCTATGATGAGCTGGTCGCTGAGCACAAGGACCGTCTCAAAGCGGTAGTCATGATTGGCACCGATACCGCAGCCTTGGTTTCAGCTCTTGCAGAGCAGGCCCCCCAGGTGCCGGTCTACAAGATCAGTGAGAGCCCCCTGCTGGCAGATCCCAGTGATGGGCAGGCTGTCATGAGACTAGCAGTTGCCAAGGCTCATGAGATTTCGGAACAAAATGACACCGTGCTCATGGCCCCCGCGGCAGCTTCCATGGACCAGTTCGCCTCATACGCTGACCGCGGTAACGCCTTCATTGATGCTGTGGCCGATTTGGTCAATCAGATTAATTCCTAAAACCTACGATGCGGAGGGCGGGCCACCAGCAGCTGCTGGTTCCCACCCTCCTTCACCTTTAACCGCACCTACAGCGGGGCGTCCTAACCTGAGAGAAGAGAAACGAAAAGATTATGAGCCTGGCATCAGAATCCCGTTCCCAGCATGGCCCTGGCTTGATTCGGCGTGCCTGGGGTATAGCCCGCAGCACCTGGGAGAACGCCCAGGTACGTTTAGGGTCCATGGTCTTGGCCGATGTGCCTATCGTGCTGGTGGTTACTGCCACCGTGCTCACCCTCTTCGGGGTGATGATGGTGCTCTCAGCCTCCAGTGTGGAACAGATTTCAGCCGGGGCTGGGCCCTTTAGCCAGGCCCGCTCTCAGGCCATCTTCGCAGTCTTGGGCCTGGCTGCCATGGTGGTGGTGGGCTACCTGCTACCTGTTACCCTCTACCGGCGCCCTGGAGCCGCACATTTCTTACTGGTTGTAGCGGTAGTGGCACTGATTGCCGTGATTTTTGCGGGTACGACCGTCAACGGTAACCGCAACTGGATTAACATTGCTGGCTTTTCGATTCAGCCCTCAGAATTTGCTAAGCCCATCACAATTCTGTGGCTCGCTTCGGTGTATTCTCGTCAGGGCCGTATTCACCGGGGAACCTTGGCTCAGACCGCCTACAAGGGGCTCATGCCTGCTCTCTTAGGCTTTGGCCTGGTGGTCATCCTGATTCTGGCCGGGCACGATGTGGGCACGGTGCTTATCTACGCCCTTTTCTTTGGAGCAATTTTCTTAGCAGCCCGCCCCTCTCGCGGGCTGGTGACCATTAGCGCCGGTGTGGGGGCTTTCGCTGGCATCATGATGGTAGCTATTAGCCCTAACCGTATTGAGCGTCTTTTCAACACCTTTGCTTTTTGGCGAGACTGCGTGGAGGCTACCTGCGACCAGGCTAATTCTGGTCTAGCTGCCCTTGCAACCGGCGGTTTCTGGGGTGTGGGGCTGGGCCAGTCCCGTCAGAAGTATAACTATCTGCCAGAGGCCCATAACGACTACATTTTTGCGGTGGTCGGTGAAGAGCTGGGGTTGATTGGTGCTATTGCCGTTCTGCTTTTGTACGCGGCTTTGATTTACTGCGCTATGCGCATTATGCTGCGGTCATCTGACCTCTTTATCCGCTATGCCACTATCGGCATTATCACCTGGATTGCCGGTCAGGCCCTACTGAACATCGCCATGGTAGTAGGAATCATGCCTGTGATTGGTGTTCCTCTGCCTTTCATCTCTGCAGGTGGTTCGGCCCTCATCTCCTCCCTGATCGGTATCGGAATTCTTATTGCCTTTGCCCGGCAGACCCCTCTCAACCCGATTGTGGGTGAGCGTACTGGCATTGCCAATAGCAAGCTGCAAAAGGACGCCGCCCGTCGTGTTGCCCTGGTCCGTATTGCTGAGCAGGAGCAGGCTGTCATTGCCGCTGACCCCGATGGTACTGGCTGGACCCTCGAAAAGTTTATGACCCGCTTTGGTGCTTTGATTGATGGTCGCACCTCTGCCAGCCCTCGGGCCTCTGCGCCTCAAGGAGGGCGGGGGAGCACCCGTGCTGTGCGCCCTTCAGCAGCTACAGCGCGTCCTTCTTCCCAAGCTGTCCGCAGGTCGGCTCCGCTGTCGGCTGAAGCTAGTACCGAGGCTGCAAGAGCCCGCCGTTCTCGTTCGGTGAGTGGGGCCCGGTCTTCTGCCAGCGTGCAGCAGGCTCGTAGTCGTGCCACAGCTGATCAGCGCCAGCGAACCGAGCAGACCCAGCGAACCCAGCGAACCCAGCGAACCCAGAAAACCCAGCGGGCGGCTCGTCCCCATCAACGCTAAGAGGGTAAGGTGCCTCACGGCTATGGTGCCCAAGGTGTGCCTCTAGCCCATTGCGCGTAAACTAAGGGGCGTTATAGAACACTAAGGGAGTGAAACCTGATGACCCACGCACCCACTGTCGTGCTCGCAGGTGGCGGCACAGCCGGGCATATCAACCCCATGCTGGCCATCGCCCGAGCTCTCCAGGAGCGCGAGCCCGATGTCACCATCATGACTGTCGGCACCGAAAACAGCATGGAAGCCCGGCTAGTACCTGAAGCAGGTTTTGACATCAGCTTTATCCCCAAGGTGCCTTTCCCCCGCCGCCCGAATCTTGACGCCCTCAAATTTCCTGGGCGTTTCCGGGCATCACTCAAAGCAGCTGAACAGATCCTAAGAGAGACCGGGGCTGATGTGCTGGTGGGAGTAGGCGGCTATGTCTGCACCCCCATGTACCTGGCCGCCCACAAGCTAGGTGTCCCTGTGCTAATCCACGAGGCAAACGCTAAACCGGGCCTGGCTAACAAGGTCGGTGCCAAGAAAGCTGCCCTGGTAGCTACTGCCTTCCCCGATACCCCTATCGCTGGCGCTCGCACGGTGGGCATGCCCATGCGTCAGAATATTGCTGATCTTGACCGCGCTGCTGAGCAGGCTGCGGCCCGGGAGCGTCTGGGCCTTGATTCGGCTTTGCCGACCGTGGTGGTTACAGGCGGTTCCTTAGGGGCCTTGAGCCTTAACCGGGCCGTTGCTGAGATTATTGATGAGATTGCCCCTGGCGGTTATCAGCTCTTGCATATTACCGGCCGCGATAAGGCGGTTAAGGATGAGTCTGGTCAGTTGCGCTCTGCTCCTGGCTACCGGCAGGTTGAGTTCATTACCTCGATGGAAGATGTGTATGCTGCCGCTGATCTGATGATTGTGCGTTCGGGTGCTGCTACGGTGAGTGAGGTTGCTGCGGTGGGTCTGCCTGCGATCTTTGTGCCGCTTCCGATTGGCAATGGTGAACAGGCCTTGAATGCTCGTTCTTTGGTTGCAGCTGGGGCGGCTCTGCTCGTTGATGACTCAGATTTCACTGGGAGCTGGTTTAGGCAGAATGTGCCTTCTTTGCTTACAGACACCGATAAACTTACTGACATGGCAGAAAAGTCCTACCGGCACGGCATTCGTGATGCCGCGCAGGTTATGGCAGATGAAGTACTGAAGGCGGCCCGCGCATGAGCACCTCAATGATGGATCTTTCAATTAATCTCCCTGCACCCTTGAACCCTCCTTTCCCTGAGCGTCCGGCTCTTGCTACTTTGGGGCGGGTACATTTTGTGGGTATTGGCGGCGCTGGCATGTCTGCTGTTGCGCGGCTGATGTTGCGGGCCGGTATGGCGGTCAGTGGTTCTGATCAGGCTGAGGGTGCGGCTCTTGAGGGGCTGCGTGAGCTGGGTGCCCGGGTGTCTGTGCCGCAGGCTGCTGAGAATATTGAGGGCGTTGATACTGTTGTGGTATCAACTGCGATTCCTGAGGATAACCCTGAGCTGGCTGCTGCTCGTGCCCGTGGTCTGCGTATCGTGCACCGGTCTGAGGCTTTGGCGGCGACTATGCGAGATTCTAAGGTGATTGCGGTTGCCGGGACCCACGGTAAGACCACCACCTCATCTATGATTTCTGTGATGCTGGACGGCCTGGGGCTAGACCCTTCTTTTGCGGTGGGTTCTACTATTGCCGGGTATGGTACTAATGCCCATTTGGGTGCTTCTGGCCCGGAGTCTTGGTTTGTGGCTGAGGCTGATGAGTCTGATGGCTCATTTGTGCGTTACCGCCCTGAGATTGCGGTGATTACCAACGCTGAGCCTGACCACCTGGATTTTTATGGAACCAGTGAACGGGTTTTTGAGGCTTTCCATCGGTTTATTGCCTCTCTTGCCCCGGGCGGTGTTCTTGTGACCTGCTCAGATGATGCCGGTGCCGCTGCCCTAGCGGCTAAGGCTGCGGACGCTGGTGTGCAGGTTGTGACCTATGGTGAAGGGGAGGACGCTATGGTGCGTCTAACCGGTATCACCTCTGAGGGTACGGATTGTTCTTCGAACCTGCTGTGGGATTTTACGGTGGGTGGTCAGCAGTTTGCGGGGCAGATTACTGTGACTTTGCCGGTTCCTGGTATTCATAATCAGCTCAATGCCACTGCTGCTTTTATCTGCGCCTTGTTAGCTGGTGCTAGCGCTGAGGATGCTGTGAAGGCTTTGGCCTGTTTCTCGGGTACTGATCGTCGTTTTACTTTGCGTGGTGAAGCTGCTGGGGTCAAGGTTTTTGATGACTACGCTCATCACCCTACTGAGGTGCACCGTGCCTTGGAGACCGGGCGTACGGTTGCTGCTGGGCATAATCTTTACGTGATTTTTCAGCCCCATCTTTTCTCTCGTACTCAGGAGTTCGCTACCGAGTTTGCTCAGGCTTTGTCTCAGGCTGATCGTAGCTACGTTCTTGATATCTACCCGGCTCGTGAAAAGCCTATGGAGGGTGTGACTAGCCATCTGATTACTGAGGCGGGTTTCTCTGAGGTGCATTTTGCTCAGAGTGCTGAGCAGGCTATTGATGCTGTGGTTGCCGCGGCTTTGCCTGGTGACATCATTATGACTGTGGGTGCCGGTGACGTGACCGTTTTGGGGCCCCGCCTGGTAGATAAGTTAGCTGCACGTGAAGGTGCTGCGCTCTAGTGGCTGGTGAAGAGAAATCTCAGAAGAAGGTGGGCGCGTGGGGTAGTGGTGCGGGGAAGAAGCCTCGTATTCGCTTGAACTCTCCTAAAGTCAGTCAGTTGCCAGATGCTGGCGATAGCCTGGTGGATATTTCTGAAAATAGTCGTTTTGCTCAGTGGCGCCGTGCTCAGGAAGAGGATAAGCGCCAGGGGCAAGAAGAGGCTCAGAGTCTTCCGTCTGCTCCTGTTCCTTTGCGTCCTTCTCATCGTGCGGTGGGGGGCTGGAAGAAGTGGGTGTATGGGTTTGGTGCCTTGGTTCTTGCTGCCGCGGTTTTTGTGGGGCTTGTCTTTTTCTCGCCTCTGTTGGCTACTCGGACGATTACGGTGCAGGGTGCCTCTTTGTTAGATGAGGAGGCTGTGCAGCAGCAGCTTGGTCAGTTGGAGGGGGTACCTATGACTCGTATTAGTGAGTCTGAGGTTGCTTCTCTGATTGGTCATGAGCAGGTGCTTTATGGGGTGAGTTTGCAGGCTCATCCGCCTCATGAGTTGGTGGTGCAGTTGCATGAGCGGGTGCCTGTGGCTGTGGTACAGAATGAGGGCAGTTTCGTGCTGGTCGATGATGAGGGCGTGCAGTTGGGCACGGCAGCGTCTGTTGAGGACGCTGGTGTTCCGCTGGTTGCCGGTGGCTTGGATATTTTGGGCTCGGCTGCTTTTAACACTGTTACTGGGGTGTTGGCTGCTTTGCCTGGCTCGATTCTGTCTCAGGTGTCTGAGGCTAAGGCTGATTCGGCCTCGACTATTACTTTGGAGATGGTTGATGGTACTCGGGTTGTCTGGGGAACTCCCGAGGAAAGTGACCTTAAAGCTAAGGTGTTAGTTCAGCTTATGGACTCAGTGGGTAGTGAGCAGGCTGTAGAGACCTATGATGTGTCGAGTCCTTTGGTGCCCACGGTCAAATAGTTTCAACTTCTACCTGAAGTTTTCTCTCGACCTTGATATTTTCTGAGAAAAATAAGATCAGGGGTGAAACGAGGGCGACATTGCAAGGTGAAATTGATAATCTTTCATTGATTGAAACAAATAGGTTTACTCCAATCTCAACTTTCACTCTAAGGTTGAGGTGGTTTGAAACAAGCACAAATGAGTAGGGAATCCATGGATACAGCAACTCCCCAGAACTACCTGGCAGTCATTAAGGTCGTCGGTATCGGCGGCGGTGGCGTCAACGCTGTCAACCGCATGATTGAGGTTGGTCTGCGTGGCGTTGAATTCATTGCGATCAACACTGACGCTCAAGCTCTGCTGATGTCAGACGCTGACGTCAAGCTTGATGTTGGTCGAGAACTGACCCGCGGTCTGGGTGCAGGCGCCAACCCCGACGTTGGCCGTCAGGCAGCAGAAGACCACGAACAGGAAATCGAAGAGGTGCTTAAGGGCGCCGATATGGTCTTCGTGACCGCAGGTGAAGGTGGCGGCACCGGTACCGGTGGTGCTCCCGTCGTTGCTCGTATCGCTCGCTCCCTAGGTGCTCTGACCATCGGTGTTGTTACCCGTCCCTTCACCTTCGAGGGCCGTCGTCGCTCTAACCAGGCAGAGACCGGTATCGCAGCTCTGCGCGATGAGGTTGATACCCTCATCGTTATCCCCAACGACCGTCTGCTCTCCATCTCAGACCGCAATGTCTCCATGCTCGACGCTTTCAAGTCAGCAGACCAGGTTCTTCTCTCCGGTGTTCAGGGCATTACCGACCTCATCACCACCCCCGGCCTGATTAACCTGGACTTCGCAGACGTCAAGTCCGTGATGCAGGGTGCAGGTTCAGCTCTCATGGGTATCGGCTCAGCCTCTGGCGAGGACCGCGCCGTCAAGGCAGCCGAGCTGGCAATTGCTTCACCCCTGCTCGAAGCATCCATCGACGGCGCCCACGGCGTTCTGCTTTCCATCCAGGGTGGCTCAGACCTTGGCCTCTTCGAAATCAACGAAGCTGCCCGCCTGGTGCAGGAAGTAGCACACCCCGACGCCAACATCATCTTTGGTGCCGTAATCGACGATGCCCTAGGCGATGAGGCCCGCGTGACCGTGATTGCCGCAGGTTTTGACTCCGTCAACCCCGAAACTAACTCCAACAACGCTAACGCCGCAGCTAACCAGGCTGCTCGCACCCAGCAGAACTTTGGTGGCGCTTCAGCCGCACCTGCTGCTGCCGCAAGCTTCGGTGCAGCTCCTGCCGCAGGTAAGGGCTGGGATAAGGGTAATAACGACCTTCCTACCAACGCTGGCTTTGATGTTGATCTACCTCCGGTCGTTGAGGACTCCCAGTCAGCACGTCGCGACACTCTCGATGTGCCCGACTTTCTCAAGTAATAATTACAGGCCTACACCATAGGCCGGGACTTCTTGCCTCAAGAACTGAGAGGGGGTGAAAGCTAATCCTAGCTTTCACCCCTTCTTCGTTCTCTGGCCCTGGTTTAGCACGAAAGGTAGATGAGGCCTGTGGCTGACTTTCTGTTCTCCCACCAGCAGGTCACTCTGGCCGGTGGCACCCTGGTTAACGTGGCCTTTACCTCTGCTACCGCCGGCAACCTGGGGTTGCATGTGGGCAATAATAGTGAAGAAGTCTTAGCCAACAGGAAGGCTCTTGATAAAGAACTTCTAGGAGCTAAAGCATCTTGCGGGTTTATCTACCTTAACCAGGTGCATGGCACAGAAGTCTACTGGGCGGACGCACCCCTCCATGCCGGAAAAGCTGGCCAGGAGCAGAGCCCTGAGCAGATTCTTGTTGCTGCCCCTGTTGCCGATGCTGCTGTGTCCTGTGAAGGTAGACCGCTGGCTATTATGGTGGCTGACTGTATTCCCCTGGTCTTTGTGGGCGAGCATGCTCAAACAGGCCAGCCGGTCTTGGGCGTAGCTCATGCTGGGAGGCGGGGTCTGCTCGATGGGGTGATTGAACAGCAGGTTGAAGCTATGATTCAGGGCGGAGCTAGTAAGATCCAGGCCTGGGTGGGCCCTTCAATCTGTGGGAACTGCTACGAGGTGCCTGAGAGTATGAGGCAGGAGTCTGCTGAGATTCTGCCGTCGGTCTATGCCACAACTTCTTGGGGTACTCCTGGCCTTGATCTGCCAGCTGGAGCTCGTGCCGTCCTCGCCTCTTTGCCACAGGTAACCGGCGTGCACAGTGACCTTGCAGCCTGTACTTTTGAAAATGAAAACCTCTTCTCCCACCGTGGCCATACCCAAAAACAGGAGCCAGCAGGGCGTATTGCGGGTTTGGTCTGGGTGGAAACTGATACCTAAGTAGCTAGGCTGCTTACCCCATCAATGATAAAAGTAACCCCTATCACCCCTTCTAAGGAAGGAAATATGACCCTCACTTACACCCCTGAGCGTCGTGCAGAGCTCAGTGAACGTCTTGCCCTTGTACAGTCCCGCATTCGCCATGCCGCAGAGGATCTCAGCGGCGCGCGAACCGCTTCGTCCGCCCTGCCTGAACTTATCGTGGTCACTAAATTTTTCCCGGCTTCAGATGTTGCCGCTCTTTATGATGCCGGGGTGCGTGCTGTGGGGGAGAACCGGGACCAAGAGGCGGCGGCTAAAGCACAGGAACTGATCGACTATACAGGCCACGATGACCCCTTGCGGTGGTCCTTTATTGGCCAGTTGCAGACCAATAAGGCTAAGTCTGTGGTGCAATATGCCCATGAAGTGCAGTCAGTTGATCGACCTCAGCTAGCAGATGCTCTCTCTAGGGCCTATAACAATCGGGTGGTCCGCTACGAGAACGGTGAGGGTAATGCTCCGGCCGCTCTTGCCCACAAGGGTCTGCGGTGTCTTATTCAGGTGGGGCTAGATACAAGGGTAGAAGCTACCGCCGGCCAGGCGGCCCTGGGGGCTCGCGGGGGCGTGGACCCTGCTGAGATTCTCACTCTTGCCGAGCATATCAGTTCCTTGCCTGGCCTTACTGTGGGAGGGCTGATGGCAGTTGCCCCTCTGGGGCAGGACGCTGCCGCCGCCTTTGAGAGACTGTACAGCTACTCCCAACACTTGCAGGAGCACTACCCCCAGGCGACTACTATTTCAGCGGGTATGAGCCATGACTTGGGTGAGGCGATACGCTGGGGGGCTACCTCAGTGCGGGTTGGCTCTGCCATTATGGGCTCACGCCCGGCGCTCTAAATGCAGGTGCCCATAATTTACTGGGAATACTGAGGTTTCCCTTGGGCTTGTCTGCGAGAAAGATAGGCAACTTTTTGGTACCGTAAAAAGTTGATAGACACAGAGGTTTATAAGCCCCCGCCCCTCGGCGGAAAGGCTACTCAAAGGGAGGGCAAGAATGGCTCGCACACTACACCAGGCAATGGCCTACTTGGGCCTGGGGCAGGTTGAAGACGAAGCGCCAGGAGCAGAGCGGCATCAGCGCCGCCCTGAAACGGTTTATGAAGAGACCGTGTTTGATGCTGATGATGAGTACGATACTTACCCTGATGATTTCGCCTCAGATGAGAGCCCGGCACATATCGCATCCAGTGCCGACCGCGACGTCCTTTTGGATGTGTCATCTCAAACTTCTCGGCACCAGGGGGCGCTTGACTCCGGTGCAGGTAGTGTTTCTGCAGCTGAAGCCCATGATCAGCTTCTTGAACAGGCCGAAAGTACTAGTGCTGATTGGGGTTTCCCTCTTGCTGGCCAGCAGAAAACAAGCACTATGTCATCTCATCAGAACCCCTCATTCTCCCAAGAAAGCAGCGAAGAATTGCGCCGTATCACAACCATTAAACCCCGCTCATACAACGATGCTAAGACTGTTGGTGAGTCTTTCCGGCAGAATCTTCCTGTCATTATCAACATCACCGAGATGAGCGAGATTGATGCCAAGCGTCTTGTTGATTTTTCCTCTGGTTTAGCTTTTGCTTTGGAGGGCACAATCGAGCGTGTCACCGATAACGTTTTCCTGCTTTCTCCCGCTGACGTTGAAGTTATAGACCCCAATCGCGGTAAGAAGCAAAAGGACGAGAACCAAGACCCCTTTGATCAGGCTTAAGTACGTTGGGTTATCTCGTAGCTCTTCTAGCCATTGCGGTCTATCTGCTGATTCTTGTGTTCATGATTCGCCTGGTGTTTGACTGGGTGCAGATGTTTGCCCGCTACTGGCGGCCTCGCGGGGTAGCTCTGGTGGTTGCCTCCTTGGTGTATGCAATAACTGATCCGCCCATGAAGGCCGCTCGCCATCTGATTAAGCCCATTAACCTGGGCGGTATCTCCTTGGATGTGGGTTTCATGGTTTTGCTCATAGTTCTCTGGTTTGCCCATGTGTTTCTGGTTAACCTGGCTCAGGTCTTGTCAGCCTAGGGTGCTCTGTAGTGCTTCCTCTGGTGGGTAGAGAGCCTTGAGTGTTTTATTGACTGTCTGTCAGTAAGTATGAGTTTTGTCCCCCAAAATAGTGACGTGACCAGTAGCTCACATATAACAGGGCCTAGAGTGTTGCGCGGTGCTCCGTTGCCAGGTAATTTTGTGTTGTAGAAAATAGGGAACAGTCCGAACTTTTAGCGCACTGAAAGTTCGAGCTTCATGCGCCTGATTCCAGCACACACACTGCGCACCGGTAATACTACGGGCTAAGCATAAAGATTTTTAGAAAATAGAGGTGAACAACCGTGGCACTCACTCCTGAGGAAGTAATCAACAAGCGCTTCCAGCCGACTAAATTCAAAGAAGGCTACAACCCTGAAGAAGTTGATGATTTCCTTGATGAGATTGTCATTGAACTACGCCGTCTGAACGCCGAAAATACAAGCCTCAAGCGCCAGCTTGAAGAGGCTGAGGCAAAGATTTCACTGGCACCTGCTCAGCAGGAAAGCGGCACCTTAGAAGAGGCCGAGACCGTAGCTGAGAATCAGCCCGCAGTTGTAGCTTCTGCCCCCGCAGCAGCTCCAGCCCCTGCCGCCGCTGAACCTACCTCATCACCCTCTAGCTCTAGTGCAACTGGCCTGCTAGCAATGGCTCAGAAGGTACACGATGACTATGTCTTTGAGGGTAAGCGCGAGCGGGAACGCCTCATCACCGAAGGCCGCGAAGAGGCAGCCCAGCTGGTTTCAGAGGCTCAGGAACAGTCAGAGCGTGTTCTGGGTGAGCTTGAAAAGAGCAAGAGCGATTTGGAAGTTTCTGTTGCTAAACTGCGTTCCTTTGAGAACCAGTACCGCACTTCTTTGCACGATTACTTGAACAAGCAGCTGGCTACTCTTAAAGAGACTCCTGCTCTAGAGCCTAAGGCTGAGGGGGATCCCGTTGAGGTGGCAGCGCCAGCGCCGGCTCAGGGTTTTGGAACGTTCACCCCGACTAATGGGGCTTTTGGTAAGAACTCCTAAGCTTTCTGCTGCTTAGGCAGTAGTTTGGTGGTCTTCAGGCGGCTCCTCTGGTGAGGGGCCGCCTGAGATGTTTAAGATACTGGTTTGTGGTACCGGCTATGGGGTGAACGCGATAAGCTGGTGTGTGCAGTTTTGACTTTTGGAGACAGGGAGCACGGTGGGTAACACCCGGCAGGAGGGCACAGTTTTGGTGCCTGTGCGTACGATTTCTGGGGTGGCTAAGACCCTGCTGGCCCTAGCTTTATTTGCCCTGGTCTATGGGGCTGACCAGTGGGTTAAGTACTTGGTAGAGACCACTATGACGCTTGGCCAGACCATTACGGTTATTGATGGGTGGTTGTGGTGGCGTTATTACCTGAATCCGGGGGCTGCTTTTTCAATGGGTGAGGGTTCTACCTGGCTTTTTACCCTGATTTCGGTGGTGGGTGCCTTGGTGGCTTTGACCTTAGTGGTGCGAGCTAAGACCCTGCCCTGGGTGATTTTGCTGGCTATTTTGGCTGGCGGTATCGTGGGGAATTTGCATGACCGTTTGTTCCGTGCGCCTGGTTTTGGTCTAGGGCATGTGGTTGATTATATTTCTGTACCAAATTTTGCGATTTTTAATATTGCTGATGCTGCTATTTGTGTCTCGATGGCAGCGATTGTTTTGCTGACTTTTCTGGGGTATCGCTTAGATGGCCGGCGTGAAGTACGAGCCGATAAGGCCACGAAGAAGGAGGTTGAGGTTTAGTGTCTGAGAAGGTTGAACTGACATATGTGGTGGGCGCTGACCAGGCCGGTGCCCGTCTTGATACTCTGCTGGCGGATGTGAGCGGCCAGTCCCGCACAACGGTCAGTAACTGGGTTAAGGACGGGGAGGTGCAGCTTCTTGATGCTCAGGGCAGGCCGGTGAAGGTTAAGGCCTCCTCTAAACTTCTGGAGGGAATGACTGTGCAGGCTGCCGGTACCCCGCCGCGTGATCTAACCCAGATTGAGGCTGAGCAGGTGGATGGTTTTTCGATTGTCTACCAGGATGATGACATTGTGGTGGTTGATAAGCCCACCGGGGTTGCGGCACACCCGTCGATGGGCTGGCATGGGCCTACTGTGGTGGGGGCTTTGAAGCATGCTGGTGTTGATATTGCTACCAGTGGCGCTGCTGAACGCCAGGGCATTGTGCACCGTTTGGATGTTGGCACTTCTGGGCTGATGGTGGTGACTAAGAACGAGCGTGCTTATTCGGTCATGAAAAATGCTTTCAAGGACCGTACTGTCACCAAGATTTATCACACTCTGGTGCAGGGTCTACCTGACCCGCTGAAGGGCACCATTGATGCCCCTATTGGCCGTCACCCTGGGAGTGAGTGGAAGTTTGCGGTCAATGAGGATGGGAAGACCGCTATCACCCACTATGAGGTGCTTGAGGCCTTTGGGCCAGCGTCCTTGGTTGAAGTGCATCTGGAAACCGGGCGCACCCACCAGATTCGTGTGCACTTTTCAGCTTTGCGCCACCCCTGCGCCGGTGATTTGACCTACGGGGCGGACCCTGCCATGAGTGCCCACCTGGGCCTTACCCGTCAGTGGTTGCACGCCCACCGTCTGGGCTTCACCCACCCTACCAGTGGTGAGCAGGTGGAGTTTGAAAGCCCTTACACCCCTGATCTTCAGTACGCTCTTGATACCCTGCGCGAGGGCAACTTCTAGAGCCCGACGCTAAGGACGTAACTTGTATGGCTAACACTGATTTTACTCACCTGCACGTGCACACCGAGTATTCCATGCTCGATGGTGCTGCCCGCCTAACTGACCTCTTTGAGCGCTCTAAACAGTTGGGCATGAATGCCTTGGCTACTACCGACCACGGCTTCCTCTTCGGTGCCTTTGACTTTTGGAATAAGGCAAAAAATGCTGGGGTTAAACCCATTATTGGTGTTGAGGCTTATCTGACGCCGGGTACTGCCCGCCAGGACCGCACTCGCGTGAAGTTTGGTGAGGGTGGGCGTGATGATGTCTCCGGTGGTGGTGCCTACACCCATATGACTATGTGGGCAGAGAATACCCAGGGTATGCATAACCTCTTCCGGGCGTCCTCTCTGGCCTCTCTTGAGGGGCACTTCTATAAGCCGCGTATGGACCGGGAGCTACTGCAAACGTACGGTAAGGGTCTGATTGCAACTACCGGCTGCCCCTCCGGTGAGGTGCAGACCCGTCTGCGCCTGGGCCAGTACAAGGAGGCTATGCAAGCAGCGAGCGATTTCCGCGATATTTTCGGTAAGGAAAACTTCTACTGCGAGCTCATGGATCACGGGCTTGATATTGAGAAAAAAGTCATGGCTGATCTGCTCAAGCTGGCTAAGGAACTCAACCTGCCCCTGGTTGCTACCAACGACCTGCACTACACCCACGAAGAGGACGCTAAAGCCCATGCTGCCTTGCTGTGCGTGCAGTCTGGTGCTACCTTGCAGGACCCCAAGCGTTTTAAGTTCGATGCTGATAACTTCTATTTGAAATCACCAGCTGAGATGCGTGATCTCTTCCGCGATTACCCTGAAGCTTGCAATAACACCATGGAAATCGCTGAGCGCTGCTCGGTGGAGTTCAACACCAAGGCTAACTATATGCCTAACTTCCCCGTGCCTGAGGGGGAGAACGAGGAATCCTGGTTCGTGAAAGAGGTTGAGCGTGGCCTGCACTACCGTTTCCCCAAGGGCATACCTGATGAGGTGCGCAAGCAAGCTGAATATGAGGTGGGCATCATCTCGCAGATGGGCTTCCCCGGCTACTTTTTGGTGGTTGCTGACTTCATCAACTGGGCTAAGGAGAACGGTATCCGTGTGGGCCCTGGCCGTGGTTCGGGTGCAGGTTCTATGGTTGCTTACGCTATGCGTATTACTGACCTGAACCCGCTCGATCACGACCTGATTTTTGAGCGCTTCCTTAACCCTGACCGTGTCTCTATGCCCGACTTCGATGTGGACTTCGATGATCGCCGCCGTTCTGAAGTGATTCACTATGTGACCGAGAAGTACGGCGAAGACAAGGTGGCAATGATCGTCACCTACGGTACTATCAAGGCCAAGCAGGCCCTGAAAGACTCCTCCCGCGTGCTGGGCTACCCCTTCTCTACCGGTGAGCGTCTCACTAAGGCCATGCCTGATGACGTCATGGGTAAGAACATTGCCCTGGCTAACGTCTATAACCCCGAGGACAAACGCTATAACGATGCCCAGGAGCTGCGTGACCTGATTGAGTCTGACCCTGATGCGTCAAAGGTTTTTGAGACCGCTAAGGGTATTGAGGGTCTGAAGCGCCAGTGGGGTGTGCACGCGGCGGGCGTCATTATGTCTAGCCATAACCTGATTGACGTTATCCCCATTATGCGCCGTGAGCAGGACGGGCAGGTTATCACCCAGTTCGATTACCCCACCTGTGAGGGGCTGGGGCTGATTAAGATGGACTTCTTGGGTCTGCGTAACCTGACCATCATCTCTGATGCCATTGAGAATATTAAGCTCAACCGCGGTACAGATTTGGATCTTGAAACCCTGGAACTGGATGATGTTGAGTCTTATAAGCTACTAGCCCGTGGCGATACGCTAGGTGTTTTTCAGCTTGATGGTGGACCCATGCGTCAGCTGCTTAAGCTCATGCAGCCTGACCATTTTGAGCACATTTCGGCGGTTTTGGCGCTTTACCGCCCGGGCCCGATGGGCGCGAACTCGCATACCAACTATGCTCTGCGTAAGAATGGCCTGCAGGAAGTCGCCCCGATTCACCCGGAGCTTGAGGAGCCTCTGGCTGAGATTCTTGATACCACCTACGGCCTGATTGTGTACCAGGAGCAGGTGATGGCGATTGCCCAGAAGGTCGCTAATTACTCTCTGGGTGAGGCAGATATTTTGCGTCGTGCTATGGGTAAGAAGAAGAAGGAGGAGCTGGATAAGCAGTATGCCACCTTCCACCAGGGCATGATTGATAACGGCTACTCTGAGGGTGCGGTCAAGGCCCTCTGGGATATCCTGTTGCCCTTCTCTGACTACGCCTTCAACAAGGCCCACACGGCAGCCTACGGTCTGGTGTCCTACTGGACGGCTTATCTGAAGGCCCACTACCCCCAGGAGTACATGGCTGCCCTGCTGACCTCGGTGGGTGATGATAAGGACAAACTCGCCCTGTACCTGAACGAGTGCCGCCACATGAAGATCACGGTGCTACCGCCTGATGTAAACGAATCTGCCCTGAACTTCACCCCGGTCGGTGATGATATCCGCTTCGGTATGGGCGCTATCCGTAACGTGGGCGCTAACGTGGTTTCTGCCATGGTTGAGGCCCGCGAAAAAAAGGGCCGCTACGAGAACTTCAACGACTTCTTAGCTAAAGTGCCCATCGTTGTCTGTAACAAGCGAACCGTGGACTCTCTCATTAAGGCCGGTGCCTTTGACTCCCTGGGCCATGACCGGCGTCCACTGTCCATGATCCATGAAGAGGCTATTGACGCAACCGTCTCGGTTAAACGTCAAGAAGCTGCTGGCCAGTTCGACCTCTTTGGCGGGTTGGGTATGGACGATGATAACCCGACCAATGAGCTGGCGGTACAGGTTCCAGACGTCCCTGAGTGGGAGAAGCGCGATAAGCTCAACTTTGAGCGTGAGATGCTGGGCCTTTACGTCTCTGACCACCCCCTGCGTGGCCTGGAAGATGCCCTTGACGCTCTTTCTGACTCTACGATTCAAGGCCTGGTCTCTGAGGACTCGGTCAAGCCCGATGGCGCTATTGTGACTGTCGCTGGCATGATTACCAGCGTTTCGCGTCGTATCGCGAAGAACTCCGGTAACCCTTATGCCCGTATCGAGATGGAGGACCGCACCGGTTCCATTGAGGTGATGTTCTTTGGCCGTGCTTATGAGCCGATTGCTGGGGTGCTGGCAGAAGATCTGATCTGCACTATCAAGGGGCGCCTACAGCGCCGCGATGATGGTTCGGTAACCCTGAGCGCCCAGGAGCTGAATATCCCTGAGATTTCAGCGGACGGCACCAGCGGGCCGGTCACAATCGCTATTCCTGAGTATAAGGCAACTGAAGAGACCCTGGGGCAGCTGCGCGATATTTTGCGGAATCACAAGGGTGAATCTGAGGTGCGCATTGCTATGACGACCCGCACTAAGCGCCTACTCATCCGCTTAGGGGCGGATCTGCGGGTCAACCCCAACCCGGCCCTCTTTGGTGATCTCAAGGTGTTGCTGGGCCCGGCCTGCTTGGATGCCTAACTCTAGGTGTAAAAAGGCAGCCCCGCCCACTGTGACCGGTTAAAACAGTGAGAGCACGTAGAATCTACGCGCTCTCACTGTTTTTGCTTTATGTACCTGATACAGCAGGTAGTTGCGATTTAGGGGCGATCTATATCGGCGGGCTTGTCGTACTGGTAGCCCTTGGGGGAGCTGGGGAAGAAGTACATGACAAAGGGGACAATGCCAAAAAACCTACGAGAGAAAGCAGGTAGAAGGCCCCATGGAAACCAGCGTCCTGGAGTCTGCGCCAGCTAACAGCTAGGGTACAGGCCAAAGAGATAAGCGACCAGAGCAAGAGAAGGCCGAGAAGAATAATGACGCCGTAGGCAGGGCCGGTGCCACTTTCGGCCAGAGAATGGTACTCAGCGTAGGTGATTTCACCATTCGCGTACTGAGTGGTGAGTGCCTCGAACTTATCCATTTCGCTGAGTCTGTGATTGAAGGCAAAGGTCAAGATAATCGCGATGATGAGCGACACAAGAGAGAAGGCACCGTAAACCCACCAGAACTCTGAGCGAGATGCTCTACCTGAGAAGTGGAAGAGGTACTTGAAATTATTTTTGATTGCCTGGCTGAAATTGACCGTGGGACGGGGCCGGGAACCAGTCGAAGCTGGCTGGTCATAGACAGTGGTTTCCACCAAAGGGAATCCTTTCGAATCATGTGAGATGTGCAGGGAGTCAGAGCCGCCCCCGTCTCCTGGTGTACCGTCTCTTCCCTTGCCAAACGGTGTTATACCCAAATACGGACGGTGGTGAGCAGCGTGATAGTTGGTGGGGGAGGGGCGCGGTAGTGAGCTAGTCGGTTTAGCTGTCCTATCTTTCATTTGCCGCCGTAGTCATCGCCCTTCAAAACTGGTTTTTATGGTTTCTAGGGTGAGAGGGAGCCTTCAAGGACTGTTTTGGTGGTGTAGGTCAGGGGTGGAGCAGCCGGCCCAATGAACATCACCGAATCCTTCACATACCGCTCCATACCGGCCCGATTAAGCTGAGCAACATCTTCTGCTCCGGTGTTCACCAGGCGGCGAATCCAGCAAAGCCCCAGTTGCACCCCTCGAAGCAACCTTCGTGAGCTGGTCTCGCCATCATTCAAACCAGGTAGTAAGCTAGTGACCGTAACTACCGAGGGGCAAATACTGCTGACGCCCAATCATTAGCTGATGTAGATACTTAGAGGGTTATTCATAAGGGGGTACCCCTTATGAATAATAACCCTCAGTGTCTCCTACTGGAATCCACCGCCGACCCTCACCACCACCATGCTCTCTGCCCAAACATGAGCATACACACTTGAAGCCCCTAGCATTAGCGCGTGCCCAGTTGCGGGGAACAAGAAGCAAAGGGTGATTGTCGACTACAGGAAGAAGAAATTCCTTTTCCATCCAGGTTTTAGCCTGGGAGTCCCATACGTTTCGACGAATAGCTTCTATCTTATGGTTTCCGCTAGTAAGTTGAGGGTATTCAGCGAGCATCTTCTGAGTAAAAAGAGCTAAAGGCTCGAAGATGATACGAGTAGTCAGGTCTGATGTCACATCTGCCCCTACTCCATCAACAAAAACCGGCAACTCCTCTAACATGTGAAAGATTCCCACGTTCAGCAATCCCTGCGCATCGGTACGCAGACTATTCCAAATCTCAGTACCTTTCTGTAAGGCGGCACCTTTACCTTGATACCCTTCCTTAGACATCCCGAGACGGGTTTCGCTAGGTTCGTTGAAAGTTTGAAGGAGTCTTTCTCCCCTTTGCTAATCTCCAGCTCGCGTAGAGATTGCACAGGCACAAACCCCTACCAGCAGTGACCCCACAGCGCCCAACCGTAACAACACAACGTCAGGAGCTTCATCGCAGGCTGAGTCGGAAGCAGAAACTGCTGAGAATACTTCTAAGAGCATCTCGCCGTAGTATACCTTTACTAGTATCGCCGGAGTTCTCGTAGCCATTGGTACAGGTCCCTGGGCCTTCCTAACAGGCAAAAAGCGCCGCAAAGATAAGGAAGAGGAAATTTAGTATCTAGAGCACGAACAAAAAGAAAAGGCGTTAGTCCTACTAGAACTAACGCCTTTCCGCCAAATGATGATGAGAAAGTTATTGTATCTGGTGTACTAGCGCCTGTTAGAATTACGCAAAGAAATCAGACGCCACCACGAGGTAACCAGAACCCCGGCAACCAAGATAGGAATAAGGTACCGAAGGTAGCCATCGAATCCATCAACCCCTAGAATCGTTACAAGGGCTAGAACTATCGATACGTGCAAAAGAGGATACTCCACGTCGCGCATATTTACTTCTTTCTAAGGCTCTATGAGAAGCAAGCGTGTCGAACAGCAGTAATACCAAGCACATCAGCAAATACATTGCCATAAGTTTTCTTTAGGTGCGCCATGTAGGCATCCCACCCATTAAAAGCTTTGCGAGAGCGTACGATGAATTCCACGCCTTTCTTGACGCTTCCAAATTTTGCGGCAATTTTAACTCCAGCAACAGCCAGCTTCCCTCCTGGAACAAATAAAGGTAGAACTTCTACACCAAGCACTCCAACGCACTCAGCCCAGCCCCAAAAACCTTCAGAATCTGCTACAACAGGGAACGCGGTATCTTCGGTAAATTCAATCGTTTGAATCAGGGCGTTCCCCTCCACGGTGTAATGTGTAGGAACCTTATTTCCAACTGAGTCTAATGCCCACGGAGATGCATAACTCATTACTACTTCATCCGAAGACGAGAGGATATCTATGCTTCCGTCTTCTTTCTGAAGTACTCGTCCACCGTCAGGAACGCCAATTTCAAATCTGTAGTCTTTTGCTGCTGAAGAATCTGGTATCGAGATGAGAGTTTGGTGTCCCCGGCTCGTTTCATATGTAGAAATAGTAGCTCCCTGGCTACTTGTATTTAGTACAGGTTCACCTATCCCGGAGAATAGTTCTTTGGGAAGCTGAGCGGAATCAACGGTTTGGCCAACATCGGTTCCGGGAAGGCTCAGCGAGGATATACCGTCGAAAGTGGTAAGTTGAACTTTGTTTTCTTCTTCTACGACAAATTTGTTCTCCAGAGAGTCTTGCTCGAGTTCGTCCAGCTCCTGGATAATCTGCTCTTCATAGTGCTGGTCTATCGCTATCTGGGTTGATGCATAAGCCCCACTAGTAATGGTAGGCACCAACATGAGTGCTGCGGCTCCGGCGCCTACAAAAGCTATTTGCTTCATGATTATCCTCCAGATAGCTCATCTTTGGACCTTTGAAATATGGGTGTAGTGTCGTGGGGCCTCCTCAGGAGCGACCCCACGGCCAGGCTACCAGTGACCCAAGACATACACAACACTTGTACTCAAAAAATACAGCCTTGCTTCTGATACGCGTCTCACGGCTCTGGTGCAACTCAAAAAGTTATTAATGCACCCTACGATACTGGCACCAACCCGACCTTCAAATTATCCGTATACGGAAACGTAAACGTCGACCCAGCACCCGAAGCACCAACTGATATTTACTGGGTTTAGTTCCGAACCCTAAAATTGAAAACAAACAAAAAACAAAGGAATAAACCCATGCCCACCCAATACCCCGCCGAACTCAAAACACGAGCCCTACGCCTACTGGACGACCACCTCGAAAACAACCCCGACACAGGCATCTACACCGCCTGCCGAAACATCGGAGAACGCCTCGGCAACGGCCCCGAAACCCTGCGAAAATGGCACAAACAAGCCGAAATCGATGCTGGCAGCACCCCCGGCACCACCACTGATATGGCAGCAGAAAACCGACGCCTACGCAAAGAAAACGCCGAGTTGAAGCGAACCAACGAGATTCTACAGACAGCATCAGCTTTTTCGCGGCAGAACTCGACCGTCCAGCCCAATCATGATCCGCTATATCGATAGGTATAGGAATCGTTTCGGGGTTGAGAACATCTGCACCGCACTACAAGAAAACCTCGCTGGTGGTTTCATCACCTCATGCGGCTACCGCGCCGCTAAGGCTAGTGTTCCTGCAGCACGTACTTTGAAGGACCAGCTTCTGATTCCTGAACTGGTGAAAATCCATGCAGAGAATTATGGCGTGTATGGTGTGCGCAAGATGTGGCACGCCATGAGGCGTGCCGGCTGGGATATTGGTCGGGATCAGACCTACCGACTCATGAAAATAGCCGGTGTTGCTGGTGCTCATCGGGGTCGTAAACCTATTACCACCAGAGCGGCCACAGTGATTGATGACCGTTCTGATTTGGTTCAGCGCAACTTCACCGCTGATGCACTAACAGACTGTGGGTAGCAGACTTCACCTATGTCAGAACCTATTCAGGTTTTTGCTATACGGCCTTCATTACTGATGTGTTTTCCCGGAAGATTGTGGGTTGGGGTGTTTCTTCAACTATGCATACTCTGGGGATGCCTTTGACGGCGTTGAAGCAGGCGCTTTTTGAAGTGAGGAAGGGTGGCTCTGATTTGACGCAGATTGTGCATCATTCTGACTGTGGTTCGCAGTATATTGCGTAGGATTACACCCAGGGTTTGAAAGCGTTGGGTGTGCAACTGTCGGTGGGTTCGACTGGGGATTCTTATGATAATGCTTTGGCTGAGTCCGTCAATGGTGCTTATAAGGCTGAGATGGTGCGGGGCCGGCTTTTTGGTTCTGTTGGTCAGCTGGAGTTTGAGACTGCTGGCTGGGTGGTTTGGTGGAGTACTGGCCGGTTGCATCAGGGTCTTGGTTATCGGACTCCGCAGGAGGTGGTTGATGGTGCTTTAGTGGTCTTATAATTGTCGGAACTAAACCACGTACATATCACTCAAACGCAGAACTTAGATAAATTCCGAGAGGTCTTCCGTCCGGCCTTTGTCACTGCAATGAGCCACATGCCTAACGCTAACGTCGCTGAAGAAGGCCAAGGCAAGCAAAATGGCTTTAAGCGCCTCCTCTTGCATCCCTCGAAGCGCTCCATCATACAAAAATAACCTCACCCGTAGCACATAGCCGGCCCCGTAGAGACGGAAAAATCCGTTTCTACGGGGCCTTATTTTGCTTGAAAGAATCTGAGGTTCCTTATTTTATTAGGGAACTAGATCAGCTATTGAGGTTTTCGTCCAAGTAGCCATCCAACACTCACGAGCACGCCTACTGTTACAAACGGTACTCCCAAGAGCCAGCCAACTACCCGTTGGTCAGCTCCCAAACTGTGAAACAATAGCCAGCTGATAATACCTAGACCCCAATACAGTAGAATCGTGGGAAGCCCAATATTGTTTTGAATTCTTTCTAACATACTGTTCAACCTATCTGGCTAGATAAATATTTCGGCTTTAGTCGAAGCAGGCGACAGATGCTCCAGTTAGTCCGCCGCCGATTCCTCCGACGACAGCTCCTACTGCGCCCCCGCCCACAGTACCGATGACAGGGAGAGTGACGGTTCCGACTGTGGCTCCTGCAAGACCCAAGGTGCCTGCGCCAGTTACAGCTCCGCCACCGATACCTGTCAGGCACTTGCCCACGCTACGCATCTCAGTAGACGCAATTGCAGAAATAAGAAGCTCGTTATTGCCGTTATCTTCGTACTTCAAGAAAATCTGGTTACCATTTTGGTCAACAGCTTCTTCGGGAAGTACTTCTGAGTTACCTTTTGCATCGGTTGCGATAGCCTTGCCATCAGCATTGATGGTGAACTTTAGCTCGTCAGAGCCAACGATAACCTGGCTGTCATTAACGGCGAGATACTTGAGCGATTCTTGAGGAGAATCAGCGGTGTTTGAAACAGCACTTATGGGTGTTGTGACGGTATCTGCATGGGTTGCCGGGACAATCGCACACATTCCGCTTACAGCTAGTGCGATAGAAGCAAAACCAGTGATAGCTTTCTTGGTGGTCATCGTATTTTCCTTTCGTTCCGCAGCGCCTTTGCCGCGGTGATTGGCGATGTCTCCATCTCACCAGTATTTATAATTTATAAAGAAAGTAAACTTACTAAATGGTGGTTTAGTTAACAATAAGTAATATCTTATGCATACTTACTAGTCAGGTGCCTGTTGTTTTTCTCTTGTACTGGGTTTAGGTCATACCTTCCGCCCAACCCCAACCGAAGGAATAATAAAAACCACACCCACCCAATACCCCCCACCGACTTCAAAGAACGAGCCATCAGACTCATCAACACCAAACTCCAAGACAACGACGCACCCTCAATGACATGAGCCGTCAAGACACAACCACCAAACTAGGCGCCCCCCCTCAGCACTCTCACCCGCTGGTGCAACCACGCTGCCCTAGACACCGGCAAAGAAATCACCGCCGGCACCGAAGCCAACGCTGAAATGCGACGACTCAAAGGAGAAAACGCCGAACTGCGCCGTGCCAATACAGGGCAAAGAAACGTGTGCCTTTAGCTCGGGTGCTGAAAGACCAGCTGTTGATTCCCGATCTTCAGCAGATTCATGCTGAGAATTACGGGGTCTATGGTGTGCGTAAAATGTGGCAGGCTATGCGGCGGTCTGGCTGGGGTATCGGACGGGGTTAGATCTACCGGCTGATGAAAGCTGCTGAGAGTTTTGCGGCAGGCTTTGTTTGAGGCAAAGAAATCGGGGTCTGATTTGACTCGGGTTGTGCATCATTCTGATTGTGGGTCGCAGTATGTTTCTGCTGATTACACGCGTGAGTTGAAAGCGCTCGGTGTGCAGTTGTTGGTTGGGTCTTGTGGAGGTTCGTATGATAATGCGCTGGCTGAGCCGGTCAATGGGGTGTATAAGGCTGAAATGGTGGAAAGCCTGGTTTTTTGGTTCTGTGGTTTGGTTGGAGGCTGAGACGGCTTCTTGGGTGTGGTGGTTGTATGAGGGGTTTGGTGATTGGATGCTGTGGGAGGTGGAGGAAAGTGCTTTGATGTTTGTTTGGTTTGTATGATTTTGTGTGGGTGGTTGGTGTGGCCTAAACCCAGTACATATCACCCCTTAAAAACTTTGAGGCTTATTCATAAGGGGTAAATCCACCAGCTAGGAGCGTGTCAGATTGTTTGTGTACATGGCTAATCTGATGTGAAAAGATTGACCGCGTCTATGAACAATATGAACAAGTAAACCCCTGAGTCTGAGCCGATGGCTCGCGAGTTGCGTCGCGAGTTGTTCAGTGACCGTCTCGGCTACGGGAAACATGATCCGGCGGGCCGGGGATTGAGGAATTCTAGAGCTATTTGCGCAGTAGCCTGAGTGGCCATGTGGTTAGGGTAGCCTGCTAAAAAGACCTACAATGACCCCCAGCTGAAATAATCAGGCTCCCAAGCTCCACCTACCTTGACGGAGGCGTTAAAATCAAAGAGTGAGCACAATAGAAAACACCCAGAACCCCGCTGCCCCCGCTGACTTCACCCTGCGCACCATTGACCTGCGCGGTAGTCACCATTCCTATGCTGAGCTGCGCCGCATCGTCCCGCGTCAGACCACCGAATTTGTGGGGAAGGCGCTCACCACTGTGCAAGACATCCTTGAAAAGGTGCAAACCCGCGGGGCTGATTACCTGCGTGAGCTCTCCGCCCAGTTTGATGGCGTTGAGCAAGGCGCCCTGCGCGTGCCCCAAAGCGCTATTGACCAGGCTGTGGCCAACCTTGACCCTGGTGTGCGTAAGGGCCTAGAAATCGCTATTGAACGTACCCGTGCTTTTGCTGCCGTCCAGCGTCCGGCTGACCAGACCCTTGAGGTAGCACCTGGGGCCGTCCTCACTAACCGTTGGACCCCCGTCCGCCGCGCCGGTGTTTATGTGCCCGGTGGCCTGGCCGTCTACCCCTCATCGGTCATTATGAACACTGTGCCTGCCCAAGCAGCAGGGGTCGGCTCCATTGTGCTGTGCACCCCGCCCCAAAAAGAATTTGGTGGCCTGCCCCACCCCACTATTCTGGGTGCCGCGGGCCTGCTCGGTATCACCGAAATCTGGGCAATCGGCGGCGCCGGTGCCCTAGGGGCTATGGCCTACGGGCTTGAAGATGCCGATGAAACACTGGAACCAGTAGATACCATCACCGGCCCCGGTAACATCTTCGTAGCCATGGCCAAGCGCGCCCTGCAAGGCGTGGTAGGTGTGGACGGTGAAGCCGGAACCACCGAAATCGCCATCATCGCAGATGACACCGCCAACCCTGAGTATGTAGCAACCGACCTGATTTCTCAGGCAGAGCACGACCCTAACGCAGGGTCCGTACTCATCACCCACAGCCCCGCCCTAGCTGCCGCCGTCCAAGAAGCCGTTAGCCGCCGGGGAGCTGCAACCAAGCACCGCGAGCGCGTTGCCACAGCCCTAACAGGCCCCCAGTCCGGTGTGGTGCTGACCGATAACCTGGAAGCCTCTATCGCTGTGGCAGATGCTTATGCCGCCGAGCACCTGGAAATTCACACGGAGAAGGCCGAAGAGGTCGCCGGGAAGGTGCGTAATGCTGGGGCTATTTTCATCGGTTCCTATTCGCCGGTGCCCTTGGGGGACTATGCGGCAGGTTCTAACCACGTTCTGCCGACCGGCGGTTCAGCAGCCTATGCTTCTGGGCTGAACACCACTGTTTTCATGAAAGCTGTCCAGCTCATTAACTACAGCCAGGAGGCACTGGCTGACATTGGCGATGCTATTGTTGCGGTTGCCCACGACGAGGACCTACCCGCTCATGGTGAAGCTATCACCGTGCGTACTGGTCAGGCTCAGTAAAGGTACCTACCGGAGGAACCACATGAATTGCCCCTTCTGCCGTAATGCCACCTCAAAGGTGGTTGATTCGCGTACCACTGATGATAATTCAGCGATTCGCCGCCGTCGTCAGTGCAGTAACTGCGGTAAGCGGTTCACCACCGTTGAGACTACCGCCGTGTCGGTTATTAAGCGAAGTGGTGTGACGGAGCCTTTTGATCGGTCCAAGATTGTCTCTGGTGTGCGCAAGGCCTGCCAGGGGCGGCCTGTAGGTGAGGACGACCTGGCCAAGCTGGCCCAGGAAGTGGAAGAATCGATCCGGGCTAAGGGTATCGCTGAGATTGATGCCCACGAGGTGGGGCTCTCAATCTTAGAGCCGCTCTCTAAGCTGGATACGGTAGCTTACCTGCGTTTTGCTAGTGTCTACCAGGCTTTTGAGTCATTGGATGATTTTGAGCGGGCTATTGCGGCCTTGCGCGCAGAGGGCGCGGACGAGGGGGAGCAGCCCACCTTGCTCTAGCAGCTAGATATGCCAGGACGCCGCCTGCTCACTTTGCTACCTGCTGGTAGGAGAGGGGGCAGCGGCGTCCTTTATTTGTTGGGGCTGGGGGTATCTAGTTCTGGGCGGTGGCGCGGCGTTCGTGTTCGCTGGGGTGGCCTGCTGCCCATAGGGCTGCGCCTACGATGCCGGCGTTGTTTCGTAGCTGGGCTATGGCCAGGGGGGTGTTAATCTCAGTTTCAAGGTAGGGTAGGAATTTTTCTGGGTGTTTCGAGATGCCGCCGCCAATGATGAACAGGTCGGGGGAGAAGAGGGATTCTACGTGGGAGAAGTATCGGCGCAGTCGCTTGCCGTATTTTTTCCAGGAGAGTTCTTGGTGTTCACGTACTCGGGCTGAGGCGCGGGTTTCTGCGTCGTGGCCATCAAGTTCAAGGTGGCCCAGTTCGGTGTTGGGAATGAGCTGGCCGTTCATGATGAGGGCAGAGCCGATACCGGTACCGAGGGTGACCATGATGATGAGCCCTTCCTTGCCTTGGCCTTGCCCGTAGGTGGCTTCGGCTAGGCCGGCGGCGTCGGCGTCGTTGAGGGCGTAAACGGTGCGGCCGCCCAGGGCCTGGCTCATGGTGCCCTCAAGGTCAGCACCAATCCAGGATTCGTGCACGTTGGCGGCAGAGAGTGTTACCCCGTTTTTTACGATGGCTGGAAAATCAATGCCTACCGCCGCATCGGGGAGGGGTGCCAGTTCTCGGCCTTGTAGCTCAGCGACGATTTCTTGTGCCACGGTGGCGCAGGCTTGGGGGGTGGCTGGCTGGGGGGTGGGGATGCGGAAGCGGTCGCCTACTAGCTGGCCGGTGCGGATATCGACGATACCGCCTTTCATTCCGGTGCCTCCGATGTCGATGCCGATGACCAGGTCCGCTGGGGTGGGTGCTGGGATGCCGGGGGTGGTTGTGTCCGTCATGGGCTTTCCTTGAGGGTCGTGGCGGTTAGGGCAGAGTGAGAATATCAACGCCGTCGGCGGTGACAACCATGGTGTGTTCAAATTGGGCGCTGCGTTTGCGGTCGCGGGTGACGACCGTCCAGTCGTCGTCCCACATGTCCCATTCGATGGTGCCGAGGGTGAGCATGGGTTCGATGGTGAAGATCATGCCTTCTTCGATGACGGTGTTGTAGGCTGGGGCGGCGTCGTAGTGGGGGATGATGAGGCCGGAGTGGAATTCGCGTCCTACCCCGTGGCCGGTGAAGTCTCGTACTACCCCGTAGCCGAAGCGGGCTGCGTATTTTTCGATGACGCGGCCGATGATGTTGATTTCACGGCCGGGGCGTACTGCTTTCATGGCGCGGTTGAGGGCTTCTTCGGTGCGCTCAACTAGTAGGCGGGATTCTTCGTCTACATTGCCGATGAGGAGGGTGCGGTTGGTGTCACCGTGCATGTTGTTTAGGTAGGCGGTTACATCTAGGTTGAGGATGTCGCCGTCTTCTAGCACGGTGGAGTCGGGGATGCCGTGGCAGATGACTTCGTTGAGTGAGGTGCATACGCTTTTGGAGTAGCCGCGGTAGTCGACGGTGGAGGGGTAGGCTCCGTGGTCGCAGATGTATTCGTGGACGAGTACGTCGATGTCGTTGGTGGTGGTGCCGGGGGTCGCAATTTTTTCGGCTTCGACGATGGCTCCGGCTGCGATTTTTCCGGCGGCTCGTACTTTTTCTATTTCTTCGGGGGTGTAGAAGTCTGAGCCTTGCCCTTCGTTGGCTTCGGGTTTACCGACGTATTCGGGGCGGACGATGTGGGCTGGTACCGGGCGCATGGGGGCAACGGTGCCGGGGGTGAGGTTTCCGATGGGGGCTTTGCCTGGTTCGGTGGGGAGGTTGTGGCTTACTGATGATGTCGACATGTCTTCTAGCTTAACCGCTGAGTGCTCATCGGTTGGGCTTAGGGCGGTGTCAAAAGCTGTATCTTTCACCTAAGAAGGCGTAAAGTGGTGCATGTAACATCCCTGATGGTGCGAAGGAAGATGCCATGTCACTCAATGATTACACCCCTGGCCCCCATGACCGCCAGTACTGGTACAACTTGAGCACCGGTCAGGTGGAGGAGGGGCAGCAGTCTAAAATTACTGAGCTGTGGGGCCCCTTTGCTACCCGCCAAGAGGCCGAGCGGGCTATGGAGAAAGCTAAAGAGCGCAACGAGCAGTGGGACCAAGAAAACCAGAAGTGGTAGGTGAGCTTCTCGTCTTATCTGCTGGTGCGCTCTCTTAACTTTTATCTTTTGAGGTCTTATCGAAGTTTCTGTTGGGTCAGCCAGTGGAAGAGCCCTACGCACAGGCCACCGCCCACGATGTTCCCCAGGGTAACTGGGATGAGGTTGGAGAGAATGACTGCGCCCCAGGTGAGGGTGGGTTCTGTTCCGATAATCACCCCGTAGGGCAGCAGGAACATGTTGGCGATGGAGTGTTCGAACCCTAGGGCTACGAAGGCTGTGATAGGGCCTATGACAGCGATGATTTTATCTACGGTGCTACGGCCCGCGAAGGTCATGAAGACTGCTGTGCAGACCAGGAAGTTAGCACCAATGCCGAGGGCAAAGGCCTGGCCCCAGGGGTAGCTTACTTTGGTTGTGGCTGCTGTGGTTACGAGCTGCCCCCAGGCCCCGCTACTTCTCTCCTGTAAGCCTCCCCAGTAGCATAGGGCAACCACGAGTGCTGCCCCCACCAGGTTCCCCGTATAAGACAGAGCCCAATGTTTGAGAAGCTGCACCCATGAGATTACCCCGGAGGCGCGGGCTGCAAGCGTCATGGTGGTTGAGGTGAAGAGTTCAGCCCCGGTCATGACCACCATCATCAGACCCACAGAGAAGGTCATTGCGCACAAGAGTTTCAAAACACCGCTGGGCATGTTTTCTCCCCCGAGCTGGGTGTTGATATAAAGGGCGAAGCCAAAGGCGATGAGCCCACCTCCTGGTAAGGCCAGTAGGAAGGTCTTGAGGGGAGAGGCATCTGCTGTTTTAGCTTTGATCTCTAAGGCGGTGATGGTTTTTTCAATCATCTCTGCCGGGGTAGGGGTAGCTGATGACGCGTGTGGTGCTGTTTCTGCCGTAGACATGCTTTAACTCTAGTGGCCTCAGGGCACACCGCCAACTGAGTGCACTCTTGGGGGTTATCTCAGCCGGTGAAAGAAATCTTTAAAAATCGTTACTCTTATATGCTCTGAGAGCGTGCCAACTGGGCACTTGTGGGGGTTACGTTCTAGAGTTGATGCTAAGGATTCGTTTGCTCGCCCACCGGGGCGCGGGCACCACCTTTAGACATGAACGGATAGGTTACATGGATCGTCAGCAAGAATTCGTTTTGCGCACCATTGAAGAGCGCAACGTGCGTTTCGTCCGCCTCTGGTTTACCGACGTGGTGGGGCAACTTAAATCAGTTGCTATCGCACCGGCTGAGGTAGAAAGCGCCTTTGACGAAGGTATTGGTTTTGACGGTTCTTCTATTGAAGGCCTTTCCCGTGTCTATGAGTCAGACATGCTGCTGCAACCTGACCCCTCCACCTTCCAGGTTCTGCCCTGGCGTGGGGAGGACGAATCTACTTCCCGCATGTTCTGCGATATCTTGACCCCCGACGGGGAACCTAGCACCTCTGATACTCGTGGTGTGCTCAAAAAAGTGCTGTCTAAAGCAGCGGGCATGGGGTTCACCTGCTACACCTCACCAGAAATTGAGTTCTACCTGCTCAAATCGAAGGAACTTGGGCCCAATGGTTTCCCCGAACCGGTCGACTTCGAAAGCTACTTTGACCATACCCCCGGCGGGGCAGTCCAAGACTTCCGCCGCAAAGCAGTAACCAACCTAGAAGAAATCGGCATCTCTGTAGAGTTCTCCCACCACGAAACTGGTCCCGGCCAAAACGAAATCGACCTTCGTCACGCAGACGCCCTCCAGACTGCCGACAACATCATGAGCTTCCGCACCGTCATTAAGGAAGTCGCTCTTTCCCAGGGCATCTACGCAACCTTCATGCCTAAGCCCTTCACTGAACACGCAGGCTCTGGCATGCACACCCACTTCTCCCTCTTTGAAGGTGACACTAACGCCTTCTTCGAAGCAGGAGCAGAATACCAGCTCTCACGCACCGCCAAACACTTTATCGCCGGTGTGCTACGCCATGCCCCTGAGTTCACCTCTGTCACCAGCCAGTTCGTCAACTCCTACAAGCGCCTCTGGGGCGGCGGCGAAGCACCCTCCTTCGTCTCCTGGGGCCACAATAACCGCTCAGCCCTGGTCCGCGTTCCTCTCTATAAGCCCAATAAGATGCAGTCAGCCCGCATGGAATACCGCGGTATCGACTCAGCCTCCAACCCCTACCTGGCTTATGCCGTGATTCTGGCTGCTGGCCTCAAGGGCGTGGAGAACGAATACGAGCTACCTAGCGCCGCAGTCACCGAGGATATCGCTGCAATGACCAGCGCCGAACGCCGGGCCATGGGCTACCACGCCCTGCCCTCATCTCTCTACGATGCAATCCACCGCACCGAAGAATCAGAGTTCATGGCTGAAACCCTTGGCGAACAGGTCTTTGAACAGTTCCTGCGCAACAAGCGCCAGGACTGGGAGGCCTTCCGCGCAGAAGTAACCCCCTATGAACTGAAAAATAGCCTCGGAATTCTCTAGCACCCGCAAGCAGGCGCAACACCCCAACAGGTGTTGCGCCTGCTGCGATATTACCCCAAGGAGTCAGCGGTGACCCACACCCAGCAGAACGAAACCCCCCAAGAGGCAGCCTACCGGGCTGAAGAAGAACGCAAGGCCCACCTCCGCCTGGTCAGCGAAATGGTGTCCCTAGGTTTCTATGACGCTGCCAAAAGCGTCCGCTGGCTCAGATCCCCAGAACTCCAGGGCCTAGACCGGGCCAAACTCTTTGAGGGCCTACGCCTTGCCCCTTCACCTGATATCGCCCTTCCTGCCCTGGTACGGCTCATTGAGCGCGCCCCCCAGGTGGCAGAGCTAGCGCAAAAAGGCGCTCAAGCTGAAGCCCTCTACCGTCTCTTAGGGGGATCTGAGGCGCTAGGGGAGTTCCTAATCCGCCACCCCGAACACGCCTCCTTACTGGCCCTAGACCCCACCTCCTTTTCTGGGCAGGACCACCCGGCCTCCTTAATGCCAGAGACAGATGAAGAATATCTATCCCCAATCGCGCCGCTAGATACTCTCTACCGCCGTGAACTACTCACAGCCGTCGGCGCAGACCCCAATGCGACTGACCCGCAAGCCCAGCTCACCGGTAAAGAAGCCTACACTGCCCTGCGCGTAGCCTACCGCCGTCACCTCACAGAACTAGCCATCTACGACCTCACCAGCTTCGCCCCGGCCCAGTTCATGCCAACGGTCGGGCGGCTCCTAGCTGATCTGGCTGCTGCCGCCATTGAAGGTGCCCTCGCTATCGCCCGAGCCGACGTCAGCAAAAACTACGACCCCCAGACAGTAGCTGCTGTGCAACTGGCAGTCATCGGCATGGGCAAATGCGGGGCACGCGAACTCAACTACATCTCTGATGTCGACGTCGTCTACGCGGTAGCCCACACACCTCTCACCGACCTACCGGAGGGCTTTACCCCCCTAGATGAGAACACCCTGACCCAGATTGGTACCGAACTGGTCATGGCCCTCTCCAAGGCCATTATGGCCCCAGCCCCAGAACCTGCCCTCTGGGAAGTAGACGCTAACCTCCGCCCAGAAGGTAAGGACGGGGCCCTGGTTCGCACCGTGGAATCCTACACCACCTACTACAAACGCTGGGCCGAAAACTGGGAATTTCAGGCCCTGCTCAAAGCCCGCCCTATCGCTGGCACCCCCGAGCTAGGCGTCCGCTGGGCCAGGGCCATGCGCCCCTTCATCTGGGAATCTGCAACCCGCGACTCCTTTGTAGAATCAGTCCAAGCCATGCGCCGGCGCGTTACCGATAACATCCCCGCAGCAGAAGTAGACCGCCAAATTAAGCTAGGCCCAGGCGGGCTACGAGACGTCGAATTTACCGTGCAGCTACTGCAGCTCGTGCACGGACGCACCGACGAGAGCATCCGCACCCAAACCACCACCGACTCCATCGCCGCCCTCGCTAAAGCCAGCTATATCGGCCGTAAAGACGCCCACGATTTTGCCGAGAACTATGCCACCTTACGGGTCATGGAGCACCGTATTCAACTCCTGTATATGCGCCGCACCCACCTGATGCCCGCTAAAGAAAAAGACCGCCGCGCTCTTGCCCGGGCCATGAATTCGCCCCTAGCCCCCACCCACCTGACCGAAGCTGAGATGCTCAAACAGTGGGCTGGTATCAAACGGGTAGTCAAGTCTCTGCACGAGCGGCTTTTCTTCCGTCCTCTTCTGGCCGCTGTCGCCCACCTTTCTAAGGCCGAAGTTGCCCTCTCGCCCCAGGCGGCTCAAGATCGTCTGGCTGCCCTGGGCTATAAGGACCCCAAACGCGCTATGGGCCACATTGAAGCCCTCACTAAGGGGCTGCGCCGCTCAGCAGAGATCCAACGCACCCTTATGCCTGTGCTTCTGGGTTGGTTCGCCAAAGGTGTTAATCCGGACGCCGGCCTCCTCGGTTTCCGCCGTATCAGCGAGTCCCTCGGCGGCACCCCCTGGTACCTGCGCATGCTCCGCGACTCACCGGCAGCAGCAGAACGACTCTGCTCCCTGCTGTCCTCCTCCCGCTTCATCACAGACCTATTGGAGGACACCCCAGAACCTATCGCCTGGCTAGACCGGGCTGAAGATCTCAAACCGCGCAGCACCGACGTCATCATAGGAGAGTTACGTTCCCAGCTCACCCGCCATACCGATTCTGCCGAAGCCATTCGGGCAGTACGCATGGTGCGCCGCCGCGAAATACTGCGCCTGGCCATGGGGGAGGCCCTCGGCCTGAACACCAACGCAGAAGTTGCCCACGGCCTATCAGATATCGACCGGGGAGCCATCCAATCAGCCCTGGCTATTGCCGAGCGAGAAACCTACACAGATGGCCGCACCCCGCTCACTGACCTTGCGGTAATCGCTATGGGCCGTCAGGGCGGGGCCGAAATCGGCTACGGCTCAGACTCCGACCTCATCTACGTGCACATACCGCGCGAGGGGGCCGATGGTAAAGCAGCCCAAGCAGAAGCAACGGACCTCATCAACCGCATGGTCAGCCTACTCAAACAACCCACCACACCACCGATTCGGGCTGAGAAGGTTCTCGAGATTGATGCTGACTTGCGCCCTGAAGGTAAGTCTGGGGCTATGGTGCGCTCGCTGGAGTCTTTCCGCGAATACTATGAGCGTTGGGCAGATACCTGGGAGTTTCAGGCTCTACTGCGTGCTCGCCCTTTTGCTGGTTCTGAATATGTGGGCGCGGCTTTTATTGAGCTCATCGACCCCTACCGGTACCCGGTTTCTTTCTCTGCTGAGAAGGTCACCGAGATCCGCCGTATGAAGGCCCGTGTGGAGACCGAACGTATGCCCCGCGGGTCTGATAAGACCCGCCAGCTCAAGCTGGGCCGGGGCGGGTTGACGGACGTCGAATGGCTGGTTCAGCTCTTGCAGCTACAACATGCACACCGAGTACCAGGGATGCAGACAACCTCTACTCTCAAGGCTTTAGAGGCAGCTGTAGAGGCCGGACTTATTGATGAGCAAGATGCCAGCTTGCTTTCAAGGGCTTGGAAACTTGCCTCAAAGATACGCGGGCTGAACGTGTTGCGTACCGGTAGAGCATCAGATACATTGACGACCACCCGCTCAGATCTTGAAGCGATTGCCCGCTGGTGTGGTTACGCGCCCGGTTCTGCCTGGAAACTAGAGGACGATTACCTGCGTATTACACGTCAGGCCCGCGCAGTCTATGAAAAGCTCTTCTACCCGCAGGCCTCGTAGAAGGCTCAGATAAGACGACTTGTGCTGGGCGTGTTCTGGCGTGCAGACCCCTACTTAGGGGGGGCGGGCATCAACCTTCCAGCGCATGCAAAAGGCGGGGGCCGGTTACCTTGAAAAGGTGACCGGCCCCCGCCAGAGGAATATCTAGGAGCTACAGGTCTTAGACGCCGTAGTACATCTCGTATTCGAGGGGGTGGGGTACAAGCAGCAGGGGAGCGAGCTCATTGGTGCGCTTGTAGTCAATCCATGCTGAGATGAGGTCTTCAGTGAAGACGTCGCCTGCTAGCAGGAAGTCGTGGTCCTTCTCCAGAGCGTCCAGGGCTTCTTCAAGGTTGATGGGGGCCTTCTTGATGTCTGCTGCTTCTTCAGCAGGCAGTTCGTAGAGGTCCTTGTCGATGGGTGCAGGCGGTTCGATGCGGTTGCGGATACCGTCCAGACCTGCCATGAGCTGGGCTGCGAAGGACAGGTAGGGGTTAGAGGAGGGGTCCGGTGCACGGAACTCGAGGCGCTTGGCCTTGGGGTTGGTGCCGGTGATGGGGATACGGATACCTGCCGAACGGTTACCCTGTGAGTAGACCATGTTGATAGGTGCTTCGTAGCCGGGAACCAGGCGCTTGTAGGAGTTGACGGTGGGGTTGGTGAAAGCTAGAACTGATGAGGAGTGCTCAATCAGACCACCAATGTACCAGCGGGCAATATCTGAGAGGCCTGCGTAGCCGCGCTCATCGTAGAAGAGGGGCTCGCCGTCCTGCCATAGTGACTGGTGGCAGTGCATGCCTGAACCGTTGTCGCCAAAGACAGGCTTGGGCATGAAGGTGACGGTCTTGCCCCACTGGTCGGCGGTGTTCTTGATGACGTACTTGAACTTGAGCAGGTCATCTGCTGCCTGGGTGAGGGTAGAGAACTTGTAGTTAATCTCAGCCTGGCCGGGTGCACCAACTTCGTGGTGGGAACGCTCAACTTCGAGGCCTACTTCGTCAAGGCTTACGCACATGGCGTCGCGCAAATCTGCCTGCTTATCGACGGGGGAGACGGGGAAGTAGCCGCCCTTGGTCTGGGTCTTGTTGCCCAGGTTGCCGCCTTCTTCCTTGCGGCCAGAGTTCCAGGGAGCTTCATCTGAATCAATCTTGAAGGAGACTGACTGGGGAGTGACTTCGTGCTGGACGTTTTCGAAGACGAAGAATTCTGCTTCTGATGCGAAGAAAGCGGTGTCTGCGATACCGGTTGACTTCAGGTACTCTTCGGCGCGTTCTGCAACACCACGGGGGTCACGGTGGTATGACTCACCGGTGCGGGGGTTAACAATGGAGCCGGTAACGACCAGGGTCTTTTCAAGACGGAAGGGGTCAACGTAGCAGCTAGTGACATCGGGGATCAGCTGCATGTCAGACTCTGCGATGCCCTGGAAACCACGGATTGAGGAGCCATCGAACATCTGGCCTACGGTGAAGAAATCTTCGTCGATAGCCTTAGCGGGCAGGTTGAAGTGCTGCTGAACGCCGGGCAGGTCGCAGAAGCGGATGTCAACGAACTTGATGTCTTCGTTCTTGATGAAGTCGAGGACTTCCTGTGCAGTAGTGAACATGGTCGTTTGTTCTCCTTGAGTTGTTATCGACCCATGGGTGCCCGTTTGCAGGGGCTCCCTCGCTGTTGTTTCTAGCCTAAGGCGTATTTTTTGCCCTAAAGTGTCGCTTTTGTTTCGCGCATGTAACTTGCCTTGTGCCTGGGTTGCGTGGGCGTTACCTGGTTTAAGGGGGCTACGGTCCCTTATATCTAGTGTAGGGGTTCTAAGCTCAAGTTTCTCAGAGTACGGGATGCTTGCCCCAGCTTTTCCCCAGTGAAAGGAGCTAAGAGCCGGTAAGGTTAGTGGGGTGCTGACAAGAAAAGAATTAGGCTCATGGATTGAAGGTGCCCCCACTGATCAGGAGTACCCCGGCCAGAATATGGGCAGACCGCGGTCAGGACGGGGAGCCGTGGCTCGCCCGGGGCGCCGTCTGCTAGCTTTCTGGGTGGATTGGTTACTGGTTGAAGGCATCTTTTTTGTGCTGGGGCAGACTATCTTCCCCACCGTCAATACGGCCATCCCCGATATCGTACAGCTAGTCTTTTTCTGGCTCTATATGGTGGCAGCTGTAGGTTTCATGGGGCATACCATGGGGCATTTTGCCCTGGGCATGCAGGTGCAAAGACTCGATGGTAAACCCGCTGGTTGGCTGACCGCCCTTATCCGCCAGTCCCTCATCATGCTGGTATTACCCGTTGTCATTATGGACGCAGACCAGCGAGGCTTACATGACCGGGCCCGTCACACTATTTTGGTGATGATTCGATAAAAGAAAGATAATATGACGAACCCTAACCCCGAAGAACCGCCCCACACAAAGGACCCGGCGCTACCGTCCTTTCTCACCCAGCCACGAAAAATCGACAAGATTCTTTTGAGTCTTTTGGGTTTGATGACTATTTATTCAATGGTCATGATTCCTCTGCGCCCTAACCTCATGGTTGATGCCCCCTGGCTTCTCTCACTGCTCACAGGATCAGGGCTGGGGCTACTGATTACAGCCGCCCAGAACCAGGGTGCTGTCCTCATGCTAGCTGCCCTCAGCCTAGCTGCAGCTGCCAGTGCCATCAAATTCTTGCTTGTCTACTTCTTCATGGGCAAACACTGGGGGCAGGATTTCATCACCTGGATATTCGCCAACCACACCCCCCTGTGGTGGCGCAAACTTGAAGGGTTTGTCGAGAAGCACCTTTTCCTGAGCCTGGCATTAGGGTTTATCCCCTTCTCACCTATCCCTGCCACAATCCTGGTTGCAATCGCCGGGATTCGCAAAATCAAGGGGTGGATGATTGGCCTCTATATCTTCCTGCTGGCCCTGTGCAATAAGCTCTTCTACCTCTACCTGGGATTGCGTTTTGGTGAAGGCATACAGCCAACTCTCGAAACTATCGACCGCTACATGATGCAAATAACCCTGGCCTTGATTGCCTACGTTTTCATCATGAACTGGTGGCGTAGCTCTAAGAAAAAAACTGGGCAGTAGACTTGCCCACGGTACAAAGGGGGGGGCGCTCAACAGGTGTTGAGCGGGCCCCCCTTATGTGAGTAAACCCTTAGGCTTAGCGCATGCCCTTACGGTTAGGGCGCATACGCATAGGGTCAATACCCTTAGGAATAGCATTGAGCATGTTGTTCTGCTTTGACAGCGAATCAATGCGGTTTGCTACCTGGTGCATCTCCTGCTGGGTGAGCTTCTTAGAAAGCTTATTCATGGTCTTGGTGAGCTGCTTAAGCTCAACCTGGCCCTCAGCAGAACCGGTGTTAATGACGGTAACAGGAACAGTTGGCACAATCTTGGTGTACTTGAGCTTTTCCTTCTGAACCAGGCCATTGACGCGGCTGGTGGGCCCCTCAGTGACGAGGACGATGCCAGGGCGTCCAATGGCGCGGAAGACGACGTCCTGGGATTTGTTGGCTGCTACGGGGCGCTGCTCGAAAATCCAGCCGCGACGCAGGGTAGAGAGAGCTGCACCGGAGCGTCCGGGCTGGCCTTCTAACTGCGCGAAGGCAGCCTTTTCTGCACGGCGAGAGAGCACCATGACAGCGAACAAGATACCCAGGGGGATACCAATCAGCAGGAAGGTAATCCAGTTATTCAGTAGCAGACCGATGAGTAGGAAAACCAGAAGGGTGCCACAGAAGATGAGGGCAAGAATCCAGGGGATGGTGGGGTCCTGCTCGCGGGTCATAGCATAGACCTGCTTCATCTGAGCAAACATGCCGGGGCCACGCTTGGCGCGGCGCTCCTGACGAGCTTTCTTCTTTTCTTCGCGGGTCTGTGCGCGGGTGCTGCCACGGGATTCAGCCACTGTGTTTCCTTCGTGAGTCGATTCTGGGCGGGCGGGTGCCATACGCGCCCTAACTTACCTATTCTATACGGCAAGCGCCCACCGGTGAAACCGCTGGGCGCTTGAAACTCTAGAGGCTGAGCTAGCTTTTATGCTCCGGCCGCTACCAAAGAGCTGGCCTCCTGCATAGCAAAACCTGAATCTTCGATGTGAGACAGGTGCTCAGGAATCTTACGCCCCTGCTTCTTCATTGCACGAGCCCAGAGCTTACCGGCACGGTAGGACGAGCGTACCATGGGGCCTGCCATGACGCCGGCAAAGCCGATTTCTTCAGCCATCTTCGACAATTCAACGAACTCAGCGGGCTTAACCCAGCGGTCGATGGGGTGGAAGAGAGGGCCAGGGCGCAGGTATTGGGTAAGAGTAATCAAATCAGTGCCAGCATCGTGCAGGTCGCACAGGGCCTCGTAGACTTCGTCATTGGTTTCGCCCATACCCAGAATCAGGTTGGACTTGGTAATCAAGCCTGCCTCTTTACCCTGGGTGATGACGTCCAAAGAACGCTCGTAGCGGAAGGCAGGGCGAATCTGACGGAAGATACGAGGAACAGTCTCAAGATTGTGGGCAAAGACCTCAGGCTGGGCATCAATAACCTGCTGGACGTCCTCTTCCTTACCCTTAAAATCGGGAATCAGGATTTCGACCCCAGTATTAGGGGAAACCCGGTGAATCTGACGGATAGTTTCGGCATAAAGCCAGGCCCCGCCGTCTTCAAGATCATCACGTGCTACACCGGTGACCGTGGCGTAGCGCAGACCCATCTTCTTAACGTTCAGTGCTACCTTCAGAGGCTCGGTGCGGTCGATGGCAACAGGCTTGCCGGTGTCAATCATGCAGAAGTCACAACGGCGGGTACATTCTGAACCGCCGATGAGGTAGGTGGCCTCGCGGTCTTCCCAACATTCGAAGATGTTGGGGCAGCCTGCCTCTTCACACACAGTGTGCAGGCCAGAGCCTCGGGCCAAGTCAATCATTTCCTTGTATTCAGGGCCGACCTTGGCCTTGGTCTTAATCCATGAGGGCTTCTTCTCGATGGGGACCTCGGCATTGCGGGCTTCAACGCGAAGCAGCTTGCGGCCTTCTGGCTGGGCGCTCATGAGGTGGGGTTCTCCTTGGTATATAGCTTGGTTCTCGCCGGTGATAGGGTATGGCAGCTAATCAGACTAGTCTTGGACAGTGAAGTTGGCAGCTAGTTGATCGGCGTAGCGCGCTAGTTCTTTTTCTACTGCATCAACAACATCAGAGGGGCTAATATTCCGCCCCAGCTGTTCTGAGATGGTGGTAACACCGGCATCGGTGATACCGCAGGGGATAAAAGCGCCAAAGGGATCAGTGGAGTTGTTGCAGTTCAGAGAAAAGCCGTGCATGGTTGTCTTCTTAGAGACGCGAATACCGATAGCAGCAATCTTCTTATCGGGCACTAAGGCGCCATCGCCCATGACCCATACCCCCGAGCGTCCTTCTACCCGCTGGCAGGTGATGCCCATATCTGTGAGGACGTTAATCAGTACCTCCTCTAAGAGGCGCACATATTTGACAACATCAAAGGGCTGGGGCAACTGTACGATGGGGTAGCCAACGAGCTGGCCAGGGCCGTGCCAGGTGAGCTTTCCTCCGCGGTCAATTTTTATTACCGGTACCTGGTTATCGGCGGGATATTCATGATCTTCGGTGCGCTTACCAGCGGTGATAACTTCTTGATGTTCTAGAAGTAAAACGGTGTTTTGACGGACGCTGGTGGCGACTTCTTCGTGGATAGTGCGCTGGTAGTCAAGCGCGGAGGTATATTCCACATAGTCGGGGGCAAGCCCAACACGTTCAAACAAAAGTGCCATACCTTCTAGAGTAGTCCTTTTAGCGGTGCGACAAAAATATTTGAGAAGGCTCAAGAGCACCGTGCCTCTTCTCTTACCTTATGACACTCTATGACGCTTTTATCCACAAGGGTTCTGTATGTATTTGACTAGGTGAAACATTCTGCCTGTGGAGAGCGGTGAGAAGGCAAGAACACACTGGTATATAGCTTAAGCATGAGCACCCCCACACAAGCACCCCAGACACCTCAACAGCCTGCCCCGACGGAACAAGAAATAGCGCACTCTTCTCTTCTCCCAGCAAACCTAGCCGATGTTACCCCGCGCTACCGCATCGAAAGCGGAGCCCACCACAGCACCTGGATCGTAGACTGCGGCTACCAAGGCGCTGCCCAACTCGAGGTGCAAGCTGGCCCCTACACTCTCACCCACATCACCGAACCTGCTGAGGAACACATCAAAGCAGCCGAACGGCTCTGCTCCATCAACCCCCACCCCGCAGTGCTACGCGTTGATGCGGTAACCTCATCAGCCAACTCCCACCACATCTGGTATGAACCCGCTGAAGCCGGTACTCTTGCAGACTACTGCCAGGCCAAAGGCAAACTGCCACTAGGGCAAGTAACAGCCATCGCACAAGGTCTCACGCAGGCCCTGAGCTACCTCCACGAGCAAGGCTTTGCCTACTCCACCCTCACAGCCAACCATTGCCTACTCACCGTGCGAGGCGAACTCAAACTTCTTGCCCCTGATCTTGATACCCGCACCCTGACACCAGCAGTACAAAAAAGCCGGCAGGCAGAGAATATTGCTGCTTGCGCTGTCCTGCTATGGTTTTGCCTGACCGGCCAAGAACCTAAGACTATGCGACTGAGAGCTCCACTGAACCTAGCCGTCCCCCAAGCAAGTGAAGCGCTAGCCCAGACTCTCGAAGATGCCATCGACTCTAGAGCCCAACAACCTCAGCTTGCAGACCTACTAGCTCCCATCGAACTAGTAGCAGACCCCGAGCCTCTAGAACTTCACCTCAGCGCCCACCCAAGCGTGCATTCCAGGCTCCCTGCCTACAGGCAACCTGAAACAAGAGAACCTCACCGGGCTATCAAACAGCGGTGGAAAACCTACGGGCAACTTCCAGATCTATCCCAAGGGAACACAAGACACACCCGCAAACAGATTCTCAAGAAAACAGAAAGCAAAAGCAGCTGGCAACTACCCCTAGGGAAGAATCTCCAAGGCAGGGGAGCCCTTGCCGGGGTAGCCGTCGTTGCTGCCCTAGCCCTGGGTGGGGCTGGGTATCATCTCTTCTCCCCAACATCTTCCTCTGAAGAAATGAAGTCAGAAGCCGAGACTACTTCATCACCTTCACCTCCTAGTGAACTAGCTGTGGAGCCTCAACTGGCCGGCCAGCCACAAGAAACCGAGGAACAACAGGTAAAGACCGCAGGACTAAGTGATGATGAAATAGCTCTAATCACTACAGGACTAGTGGCTACCCGCAGCACAGTCCTGGCTTCAGGGGAACACAGTCGCATTGGCGAATACGCACCTCCAACCTCACCACTGGCTAAATCCGATCAACAACTGCTAAGCCATGAAGGTGCAGCTAGATTAGCTGGCACAAGCACAGAACTGATTGCGGTGAATGAGGTTGTAACAACTGAAAACGGTTATACACTCCGGGCCATCGTGCAAGCTAACGGGTATAGCCCCACTGGTAGCGACCAAGAACTTGCTGCACAAGGGATTAGCTGGCAAGACGGTAAAGTGCTCCAACACGTTGAGCTGAGCATCCAAGACCAAGACGGAAGCTATCTACTAACTCAGGCCCGCCCACTGCCACTGACACCGTCCACCCTCTAGAGAACCTATCTACCTGTCTATATGCCAGGGGCGGTGCACCAAACCGGTGCACCGCCCCTGAGTATAAGAATCTACAGATTCTCGAAAATGAGCTTAAATCTGGGGGTACTGCATGAACACCGCGATAGCAATATTAATTAGTGCCAAACCGCCAACAGTATGGGCCAAAGCCACATTTCTGCCATTTTCAGGGGTGCCCAGTGCACAGGCGGCCTTGTACTTCTTCTGTCCCATAAAAGCAGCTACAGCAATGATGAGAGCAAGCACCATCTTGATACCAATCATCATGTGATTCAAGGTCATGTTCTGTGACATCTGAAGGAAATAGAGAGCAAAGCCTGTAATCACCTGTAAGAGGGCTGCATGGAACTGGCCGGGTAAGACGATGCCCTGCTTGAAGGTGCCCAGCCATAGGCCAAGAACCATTGCGGCACCCACGATATGCAGGAAAAGAAGAATTGAAAATGCGATAGACATGACCACAAGTCTACGTAATACTTAGTTGTTTAGCGACAGTTTGCCACTAAAAGATGTGTGGGCGTGACCACGCAAGAAACCATAGAAAAAGAATACTATCCCGCAAAGAACAGAAAGGTGCCCCGCTGGCAAAATTACCAGCGGGGCACCCAAGCACCTAGCTATCAGAGCTAAGAACTATGGCTTAGAGACCAACCTCAGCTTCGAAGGCTGCTTCTTCAAGACGCTGCTTGAGGAAGGCCAGGAAGCGGCCGGCGTCCGCACCGTCTACAACGCGGTGGTCGTAGGTCAGTGAGAAGTAAGCCATGGAACGAACAGCAATGACGTCGTTACCCTCGGCATCCTGAACGATAGCAGGACGCTTGTTGGTTGAACCGATACCCAGGATTGCAACGTTGGGCTGGTTGATGATCGGGGTAAAGAAGATACCGCCGTTCTGACCGGTGGAGGAGATGGTGAAGGTTGAACCTGACAGCTCCTCGGGGCCAACCTGGCCATCGCGGGCGCGCTTTGCAACATCGTTGATGTTCTTAGCCAGACCTGCGATGTCGAGGTCGCCAGCATTCTGAACAACAGGAACGAGCAGACCCTTGGGGGTGTCAACAGCCAGGCCGATGTTCTCGGTGCCGTGGTAGGTGATTTCCTTCAGGTCATCGCTCATGGATGAGTTGAACTGGGGGAACTCCTGCAGAGCTTCGGTAACTGCCTTGGTGAAGAAGGGTAGGAAGGTCAGCTTAGAGCCCTCACGGGACTCGAAACCAGCCTTAGCCTTGTTGCGCAGAGCAACCAGACGGGTCAGGTCAATTTCCTGAACGGTGGTCAGCTGGGCTGAAACAGCCAGTGACTCAACCATGCGCTTAGCAACGGTCTGGCGGATGCGAGGAGCCTTCTCTGTGGTGCCGCGCTTTGAGGACGCTGCAGACTTGGGGGCTGCCTTCTTGGCAGGAGCGGTGGTTGCGGGAGCTTCAGCAGCGGATTCTGACTTGACGTCGCCACCCTTCTTTGCCTCAGCAGCAGCCATGACATCCTGCTTGCGGATGCGGCCACCAACACCGGTGCCCTTAACAGTGGAGAGGTCAACGCCTTCCTGCTTGGCCAGCTTGCGGACCAGGGGAGTGACGTATGCTTCGCCGTTATCGCCAGAAGGCTGTTCAACAGCGGGTGCCTCGGAAGCTTCGTTGGTTGAAGAGACAGCAGGTGCTTCCTCCTTCTTCTCTTCAGTCTTAGGTGCTTCTTCCTTTGAAGAAGCTGCTGAAGCGTCACCAATGATAGCCAGAACCTGGCCAACCTCAGCGTCCTCATCTTCCTGGATGCGGATCTCGAGCAGGGTACCTGCTACGGGTGAGGGAACCTCGGTGTCAACCTTGTCGGTGGAAACCTCAACGAGGGGCTCGTCAACGGCGACCTCTTCGCCAACTTCCTTGAGCCAGCGGGTAATGGTACCTTCGGTGACAGACTCGCCCAGAGCGGGCAGGGTAACCTCGGTGCCAGAAGCTGAACCGGAGGATGCAGCAGGTGCTTCTTCCTTCTTCTCTTCAGCCTTGGGTGCTTCTTCAGCAGGTGCATCGTCAGATGAGCCTGCGCCGGAGCCATCACCAATGACCAGAAGGGGAGCGCCAACCTCGACGTCCTCGTCTTCTTCAACGAAAATCTTCTCAACAACACCGGCTACGGGTGAGGGAACCTCGGTGTCAACCTTGTCGGTGGAAACTTCAACGATGGGCTGGTCAACCTCAACGGTTTCGCCAACCTCAACGAGCCAGCGGGTAACGGTACCCTCGGTTACGGATTCGCCCAGTGCGGGCAGTTCTACGGTGGTGGACATGGTCCTTCGTGCTCTCCTTGTGAGTGGTTTAAAAATTATGAAAGGTAGGTGGGTGGGCTGCCGGTGGGCGAACCCACCACCTACCTGAGTCTCATTTAGCCGTGCAGCGGGGTGCCAGCCAGAGCCATTGCTGCTTCACCCAGTGATTCGTTCTGAGTGGGGTGAGCGTGGATGAACTGTGCAACGTCCTCGGGGAATGCTTCCCAGACAACCCACATCTGAGCCTCACCAATCTGCTCGCCCATGCGCTTACCAACGGCGTGAACACCGATGATGGGGCCGTTCTTCTCGCGAACAACCTTGACCAGACCGCCGGTGCCCAAGATGGAGGACTTACCGTTACCAGCCAGGTTGTATTCAGCAACCTGAACGTTTTCCTTACCGAACTTCTCTTCGGCCTTGGGCTGTGAGTAGCCGATAGAAGCAATCTCAGGCTCGCAGAAGGTAACCTTGGGGATGTTGATGTCTTCGACAATCTGGGGGTTCAGGCCAGCGATTTCTTCAGCAACGAAGCGACCCTGCTGGTAGCCACGGTGAGCAAGCTGAACGCCAGGGACGATATCGCCGATTGCGTAGATGTTGCCTACGCCGGTGTGCAGACGCTCGTTGGGGATAACGAAACCGCGGTCCATGGTGATGCCCTGCTCTTCGTAACCAAAGCCCTCAGTGTTGGGGCCACGGCCTACAGCGACAAGAACAATCTCGGCCTCGAACTCGGTGCCATCTTCAAGGGTGACCTTGGCGCCGTTAGCATCCTGCTCAACGGTCTTGAAGAACTTGCCCAGTGAAGACTTAATGCCGCGCTTCTTGAACTCGCGCTCAACAACCTTGATGATTGAGGGGTCTTCGTTGGGGACCAGGTGGGGCAGGCCTTCAATGATGGTGACCTCAACGCCCATGGAGTTCCACATGGAAGCGAACTCAGAACCGATTACGCCACCGCCAAGGACGATTGCGCTCTTGGGCAGGTAGTCCATCTGAAGTGCTTCGGTGGAGGTAAGAACGCGGTCGCGAATCTCGATACCGAAGGTCTTAGAGATTGAACCTGAAGCCAGGATAATGTGCTTACCCTTATACTCGGTGCCGTTGACGGTGATGGTGTCCTTGCCGGTGAGCTTACCTTCACCTTCAATGACGGTGACCTTCTTCATCTTGAGAAGACCGGACAGACCCTTGAACTTGCCGGCAACGATGCCGTCCTTGTAGTCACGGACCTTAGCCATGTCAATGGACTCAAGGGTGGTGTTGACACCGTACTGAGCTGAGTGCTGTGCTTCTGAGGCTAGCTCTGCTGCGTGCAGGTAAGCCTTGGTGGGGATACAACCGGTGTGAAGGCAAGTACCACCCAGTTTGCTCTTTTCGATGAGGCCTACGGTGAAGCCCAGCTGAATAGCTCGCAGAGCTGCTGAGTAGCCTGCGCTACCGCCACCGAGGATGAGGATATCGAATTCTGTTGTTGCCGAATCGGCCACGTTGACGCTCCCTTACATGGGTTGCGGAGGCCGAAGCCCCCATGTGTACTGTCACGTTCTAGCTTATCCCTTGAACACCTCCACCTGCCACTATTGACAGGTGTTTTATTGTTCTGGTGGGAATGATTACACCCTCTACCCCGCTAGAACCTAACTAAAAAGGGTGTAAACGTAAAAAGTTGCCTACGAAAGAGGAGAATTAGGCGTACGCTTCAATGAACTTAATCAAAGTAGCGATGGAGTGGCCGGTACCTTCCTTAGGGGTATAACCGTAAGGACTCTCCTCGTTGAAGGAAGGACCCGCAAAATCTAAGTGTGCCCAGGGAATCTTGGCGCCGTCCTTCTCGCCCACAAATTCTTCAAGAAACATGCCAGCTACCAGCATGCCTCCATACCGAGCACCAATATTTTGCATATCGGCAACGGAAGACTTGAGGCTCTTGCGCAGATGCTGGGGCATAGGCATAGGCCAGTAGTCCTCACCGGCCTCGGCTGCTGCATCAACAACCTGCTTGCGAACATCATCACGGCCCATCACCGCTGCGGTGCGGACGCCTAAAGCAACGAGCTGGGCACCGGTGAGGGTCGCGATATCCAGCAGAACATCGGGCTCAGCTTCAGAGGCCAGGGCTAGACCGTCGGCCATGACCAAACGGCCTTCAGCATCGGTATTCATGACCTCTACGGTGTGGCCGCTGCGCATAGTAAGCACATCTTCGGGGCGGATAGAATTGCCGCCGGGCATATTTTCAGCCAGGCAAAGATAGCCGTGGACGGCAACCGGCAGGTTAAGCTCAGACGCTGCAGCAACAACGTTGAGCACGGTTGCAGCCCCTGCCATATCAGATTTCATGGTGGTCATAGAGCCCGCAGGCTTCAAGGAGATACCACCAGTATCAAAAGTAATACCCTTGCCCACAATGGCAACGGTCTTCTCAGCATGATCGGGAGTGTATTTGACTTCAACAAGACGGGGCTTACGCTCTGAGCCCTGGCCAACGCCAGCGATACCGCCAAAGCCTTCTGCAACTAGCTCATCGTAGTCCCAGACCTTAGTCTCAACATGCTTCAGGCCATCGACCCGAGAAAGGGCGCGCTCAGCAAAAGTCTCAGGGTAGAGGTGGGAGGGGGGAGTATTGACCAGACGGCGGGTATGATCAACTGCTTCACCCAGAATCAAGGCCCGGGTGAGTACATTTTCAGCCTCTTCAACTGTCACATCAGTAACAATGAGAACCTCAGCAACCGGAGCTTTGACCGAATCAGAGGTCTTTGCTCGTAACTGAGCATCGGTGAAGGCGCCGTAGGTGGCACCTTCTGCTACGGCAGCTACCTCTTCAGCGGTCTCAGTGCCCAAGGCGAGGGCTACGATATCTACACCGGCAAGCTGACGGATAGCTGAACCTGCTGCATAGCGCAGGGCGGTGCGGTGAGCGGTGGCATCATCATTCTGTGTGCCCAGCCCGATAAGAGCAACCACATCCACACCAGCTTCATCAAAACCGGGAAGTCGAAGAAGTTCGTCCTGCTTGCCGCTAACCCCCAAATCTTCCAAAATAGCCTCTAGCCCCTCAGCCGTTTCGCTATCGAGGGGGTTAGGGGCAAGTGAGGGGCCTTCCTTACCGGAATACACGCCCAGCACCAGTACATCAGCCTCAAGAGCGTCAAGGTCGGGGGCGGTTACAGAGAATGATAGGTCGTGAGAATCGCTCACAGAAATCTCCCTTCACATCAGGAATAAATAGGGGCAGCTACGCTATAAGGCGACTGCAGTACCGTCTATAAGATTAGGCCTAAATACTGTGAGAATGTAACCTGCGCAACGCCCCTTACTGGTAAATCACCGTAGAGCGAACAGATAAGGCGAGAACTCTGCGTGGCTGTCAGCAATAATTCTGCATGTTCCCAGCCTTATACCTCAGTCATCAGACTACACACCGGCCATACCCTGGAGTACTATAGAGACTCACAGAAGACGGGAACTCAAAAAGGGGGCTAGAAAGATGATACACGAAGACCGGCTGTATATAGCCCAGGCCGGAGCGTTCGAAAATGACCGGTTACGAGGTCTACCCCTTGTCATTGCTCTCTCTCACCCCCAGGATGCAGGTGGTACCGCCGGGCACCTAGGTGAAGTACTTCTGCACGAACTTGATAACGTGCCCGTCATTGAATTTGATGCTGACCGCCTACACGACTACCGCTCACGAAAGCCCCGCATCACTTTCAAGAAAGACCACTACACCAACCCGGTGCTCCCCGAACTCAAACTCTATGCGGTAGAAGACCGCCTGGGTAAGCCTTTCTTGCTCCTTACTGGAGCAGAACCTGATTTGCTGTGGCAACGATTTACAGCTGATGTGGTTGATATCGCCCAGAAACTTGAAGTTTCTGTAGCCCTAACGGTTACAGGCTTCCCTATGCCTGTTCCGCATACCCGCCCTATCCCCGTAACCGCACACGGCTCACGAAAAGACCTAACCGTTGGCATCTCCCCTTTTCAACCTGAGGTCATGGTGCCAGGGTCCGTTTCAAGCCTGCTCGAAGTTCGCCTCACCGAGGCTGGGATTGGCACAGCTGGCTTCGCGGTGAATGTTCCACAATACCTTTCAGAGTCAGAACTTCCCCAGACTGCTCTCATCGCCATGGAGCACCTATCGCTAGCTGCTAAGTTGAGCCTTCCCTCAGATCGCTTGCGGGAACTATCTGAAAACGTCCAGCTACAAATTGATGAGCAAGCTAACGCCAACCCTGATATTCAAAGGATGATTCGGCGCCTAGAAGAATCATATGACGCAAACGCCGCCCAAGGATTTAGCAGCCTGCCCCTCTCACAACGAGCAGCAGGGCAGGTTCCTAGCCGGGACGAAATCGGTGATGAAGTCGAGGCTTTTTTGGCCCAGTTAGACTACCACGACCCAGATGCGGGTGAAGGCACCCCGGGCTAGGCCCCTCATCCTCCTAGGCCCCTCATCTTCCTCGGAAGTCTCAGAGCGTTTTCAGTTCAGAGCGTTTTCAGTAGTGCGCCTGGCTGTGGAAATCCTCATATATCTGTCACAGATAAGTCATAGATTCACCGACATATAGGTTCCTAGCCCATGGTCTACCACAAAAAACCTTGTGACTTGGGTAAATTCCCTATTCGCTGACTATGAAGATATCCACAAGGGGTAGCGAAATTCCCCTAAGGCTCTGACTTTCACCAGGCTAATAGGTATGACAGAGAATTACTCCGCCCCAGAAGAACCCACCGTTACCTACATCAGCTCCGAGCGCGACGTCCTTGCCCTAGCACTTCACCTTTTAGGGTATTGGCCTGAACAATCCATCCTGCTTCTAGCTCTCAGCGACGGAGGCGCTGGCCCCCTCATGCGAGTAGATATGCCGGATATTTCTGACGTAGCCCCGGACGACTTCCTTACATACCTCTTTGGCGCCTTCCCCACCCACAGCCCTAGCGGTGACCCTATCAACAGCGTCTTTCTGCTCCTCTTTGCCCCAGGTTCAACTTCGGGTACTGCAAATGCGGCAGTAGAAAGTCCTTTCATAGACACAGCGCAACAGTACGCCACGCTCGCCCCAGCTCATGCTCAACGCCATGGGCTAAACGTACTGGACGTACTTGCAATTGGGCAACAGGCCTACTGGGCAGTAAATCCCGCTGAAGGACAACTTGCTCCCGCAGGCTTTCTCGACGATGTGCTCACAAGCCCGCTCTACGCCGAACTGGTAACTCGCGGATCATGCGTTGCGAACGATTTCTTAGAAGCACAAAAACTCAAAAGATGGGATGCGCTACAAACCCAGAACCCCCAGGCACAAGAGAGCTGGCAGGTCTATGCTGAAGCTGCTAGCACCCTATACCAGCACAATAAAGAAGAAGAGAACCCTGATGAAGCGTTCCAAATTGCTGGCGAACTAGAGCTGTGGGAACAGGCGATAGATACAGTGACTTCCTTGCTAGATAATGCCCCGGGTATAGACCTAGATAACAGGGGAGTGCTAGCTGATTCCATACGCGCCACGGTGCTACCTGACTTAGCCGGTTTTCTCATCACTTCACTCAGTAGCCTCGCCACGCTGCAACTGGTAATTTTTCAGGCCTGCCGCAGTCTCAAAGACTCCGTAGCCGCCCTTGAAACCTTGGCCAAGAGCAGCGAAGAACTTGGAATAAATCATCAGCCGGAATCTAATAGGGTGCTGCCCCTGCCCTCCACGCTTCACCGGTATCAGCTCAATCACCTCAGCCAACCTGAATCTTATACACCGAACCCATCAAAAGACACAGGGGATAATCTCAGCGCACTCGCACAGACCCTTTTTGGGCTAGAAACTCTCCCACCATGCTGGAAACGTCTTGACGCTTTAGCCTGCCTGGCAGCCGTACTTGAAGGCTCTGCCACCGGGAAAGCAGAAGGGGCTCTTGTTGCTGCTCAAGCCTGGATGAGCTGGATGCGGGGAAACTCTACAGAAGCCTCCCATCTGCTCGAAACCATTGATAACACCTATATTGAAAATGATTCTCTACCCCTGCACTACCTCTTAACCATAAGTGCCTTCCCAGCCTGGCTTACCCTCCCTGGAGGGACTCCTGGAGGGAAGATGAGTAAGAATAGCGAATAAGAGGCCGTGCCTTCTTCGCTAGATAACCTAAAACATGTCATACTTGACTATTGACCCCGCTCAAAGTATCTCTCAGAAAATACAGTTCCGTATTCGGGAATAGCAACCCCTTCTAGGGTGTTGAGATAACCGATAGTTACCTAGAAACTGCATTTTGTGACCCAGGCACTTGACAGGGTCTTAGGTGTTTTGACCGCGAACACCGCCTCATACTCGCTACGGTCAACTAGCTCAGAAAGGTTTTCTGTGTCACCAGCCGCACGCAAGAAAGCAGCCAGCGAAACCGCTGCAACCAAAGCCACCGCTAAAAAAACCTCAACTCGCGCCAAAGCAAAAAAGGCTGATGAGGCAGCAGACGCCGTAGAAGCAGACGACGAAGAAAGCGCCGCACCTCAGCGAGCCCCCAAAAAGACCGCAGCTAAGAAAGCTGCCCCTAAAAAGGGCCGTAAAGCCAAGGACGAGGACGACGAATTCGCCGATAGCGACATCGACTTGAGCGGTGATGACCTCGATACCACCGACATCGAAGATGCCGATGAAGACGATGAAGATGACGAGACTAACTCCGTCACCAAAGAAGAAAAGAAAGAAGCTGAAGCTGTAGCAGCTAAGGGCTCAGGCTTTGTTCTCACTACCAACGATGAAGATGACGCCCCTGCCATCCGCGTTGTTACTCCCGGCGCCACAGCGGACCCCGTTAAGGACTACCTCAAGCAGATTGGTAAGGTCGCCCTCCTCAACGCTGAGCAGGAAGTTGATCTTGCTATGCGCATCGAGGCAGGTCTCTACGCCGAACACAAGCTCAAAGAAAACCCTGATATGGACCCGCAGCTCAAGAAAGAGCTACGTTGGGTTATTCACGACGGCCGCCGTGCCAAGAACCACCTGCTGGAGGCCAACCTACGACTGGTCGTCTCTCTTGCTAAGCGTTACACTGGCCGCGGCATGCTCTTCCTCGACCTGATTCAGGAAGGCAATCTGGGCTTGATTCGCGCTGTTGAGAAGTTCGACTACTCAAAGGGCTTTAAGTTCTCAACTTACGCAACCTGGTGGATTCGTCAGGCCATTACCCGCGCTATGGCAGACCAGGCTCGTACTATTCGTATTCCTGTGCACATGGTTGAAGTCATCAACAAGCTGGCACGTGTGCAGCGTCAGATGCTACAGGATCTAGGCCGCGAACCTACCCCTGAGGAGCTTGCTAAAGAACTTGATATGACCCCCGAAAAGGTCATTGAAGTTCAGAAATACGGCCGCGAACCGATTTCACTCCACACCCCTCTGGGTGAGGACGGCGACTCTGAGTTCGGTGACCTGATTGAGGACTCTGAAGCTGTGGTACCAGCAGACGCCGTCTCATTCACCCTACTCCAAGAACAACTCCACTCAGTTCTAGATACTCTCTCTGAACGTGAAGCTGGTGTTGTTGCCATGCGTTTTGGTATGACTGATGGTCAGCCTAAGACTCTCGATGAAATCGGCAAAGTCTACGGGGTTACCCGTGAGCGCATTCGCCAGATTGAATCAAAGACCATGTCTAAGCTCCGTCACCCTAGCCGCTCCCAGGTTCTTCGCGACTACCTAGACTAAACCGGCTTAGTGGAGACACAGTAAAAGGGTGGGGCCCTTGAGCAAGCTAGCTCAAGGGCCCCACCCTTTTCGCGATACATCTGAATCACACCATCATAAGTGCGCAGCGCTTGAGAAACCTGCCTTAAGCAATAGCTAGGGCCACAATTTTCCAGTTGCCTCGTTTGCGCTCTGCCCGAAGAGCTATAGCTCTCGTCCGAATCTCATCGGTCACCAGTAAACTCATCTCATAGGCTGTAGGGGCAGCTTTCTGAACGATGATACGACGCGGGCGAATCTGTGCTGAAGGCTTCTGAGGGTACATGGCTTGAGGGTAATGAAGCTGCCGGTAACGAATGGCAGCTTTAGCTTGTTCAAGCTGCTTCTCCAGAGTGCGGTAGCAGCCAATAGTCATCCACGGCGCCAGATGATGCTGAGGCCTGCGCCCCATAAAAACTTCAATGGCAGCGGTTCCGATGCGAACCCCAAGCTGCTCAACAGCCTGCTCCTCTTGATCGATAAATGAAAGACTTACTTCAGGCTCAGCGGGGTGACCCTTTTCAAAGAAAGGCGCATATTTCTCAGCGTATTCGGTAGCCTCTACGATGATGTATTTACGGTCGTCTCGTTCTGGGAAAGCGGTTTTCATTGGATGCTCCTTTGTAAAACCTAACGGGGTAAATGAATAGTTTGACCTGGAAAAATAAGGGTATCTAGGGTGGGGATAGTATCTTGATTAAGGTGGTAGATGCTCTGCACAAGCGCCAACACCTCAGCTCCAGAAGCATCTGGGGCTAACCTGCTTTCTGCAATGCTCCATAAGGAATCACCAGAGGCTACGGTGTAGGTATCTGTGAGATTTTCAGTTGGGTGTGCATCTTTGCCCTCGGAGGCTCCAGAGAACTGCACTGACTCTGGGGTAGCAAGAAGGGAAAGTTCCTCTTGGTTGCTACCGCCTTCCCCAGAGATTTGCGATAGAGGAGTGCTGCCTCCAAATAGGGGAGAGATGGGGCGGTAGCTTGTACCTTTGACAGGAAGAATAGTTACGGCCGTCTGCGTCTGAGGGCTTTCGAAGAGCGGTGAAAGTGGAGTTGCGGGGCTCCTTAGATCGATGAGGGGACCATCGATAGGAGAAGCGACGTTAGATTCGTGAGGAAACAGAGGGGAAGAAATCTCGTCTCCGTACATCGGTGCTGTAAGTACAGCGGCCTGTTCAGACGGTAAAGCATAAGCCTGTGCTGCGGGGTTTAAAGCTCCAATGCCTATAGAGGCTCCAGCAAGTGTCTTAAGAAGACCAGGGGCCCAGGCAGGAAGCTGTATCTGATGGAAGGTACGCTGCGAACGAAGCAGAGCACTGTAATAAAAACCTAAGCTCATAAGCCACCAGAGGGCAATACAGAAGCAGAACAGGCCAATAAGAGCACAAACTAAAAGACTAACCCACAGGCCTGGGGTACCTGGAGCTATGTCTAGGCCGTGTTCCTTATCTGTGAGAAGTGAGTGAACCATCATGCTAGCTACTCCAGCGCCCGCCAGAGCTAGCAGAGGAACCAAATTGGCAACTATGAAGGCAGAAACCCTTGTTTTCACTTCTTTCACCTCGAATCATGTCATTTGATGCAGTTTGATGATTTAAGTATCATACTACTTCTCTTTGAGGGGGATTCAAAGGACGGCATGCCATTACTCGAGATATTTTCGCTCGTCACGGTATGCTCAGTGCATGACACACCTCGATTTACTCTTCCGTGACTACGAAATTCAGATGGAAGCCCACAAACAGCGAGACTACGAGATGGACGCCCGCGAGCTTCGCCAAGCAGAACTTTCTCGCATCACCGCAGCCGATCGACTGGCCGCTCAGATGCAACAAGAACTAACCATTCACGGGACAACAGGAGACATCTGGCGAGGAAAACTACAAACCCTTGGGCTAGGGTGGCTCCAACTTTCCACCGAGGCAGGGGGCATCATCCTTCCCCTTGCCGAAACTCTCTGCTGGGAAGGAGGAAACCACCACGCAATAGGAGAAGCACACGAAGTCTCCCGAAAGCTCACCCTAGGGTCTGCCCTGCGAGCTCTGAGCAGAGCCCAACAAGAGATACAAATACATCACACCGGAGGAAAAGGACTAACCAGCGCAGGAAAAATCTACTCGGTAGGGGCAGACTACTGCGAAATCCTCGGTATGAGGACACAAAAAGAGGGCGCATATGGAATACCACAAGTTCCACGTTGCGTCCTCTTCACCTCGATTGCCGCTATCAGAGTAGCGAGATAACCAAGCTCATTTAAGAAATATCTGCCCGCTCTGACTGATCAGCCCGGATAGCTTCTTCGGTCATGGCATAGCGCTCGCTGATATAGGCTTCGAGCATACTCTTCTCAACTCTCCACTGGTTTCTGCCACCAATCTGGATAGCTTTTAGCTCCCCAGAACGCACCAATGCACGAGTTTGACTGGGGGAGATATTAAGAATTTCACCGACGTCTGTCAGAGTGAGGAAACGCTGTTCAACCATGTCTAGAGTCCTTTTATGAGGGGGTGAATGGGGGATTCTTTGCTACATTTTAGTGTATTTTGACCTATTTTGATAGAAGAATCAAAGTCTGTGGATAACTTGATTGATTTTGCGTAACCTTCGCCCAAAATATGCAAGAATTTTGAAATCTAGCCTCTGATTAGGGAAACTGCTGTTAAAGAGAAAAATCCCTGACTCAAAGAGGTGCCCACATGGCTCAAGAAAACCTAGCTGCCCGCTTCAGAAAACCGGGCTTTCGCGACCCCAAGCTGCTGGCGGGCGTCCTCATCATTCTTCTCTCAGTTCTAGGGGTGGTCGGTATCGTGCGAGCTACCAACCAAACTCAGCCCTATTACGTAGCTAGCAAAGATATTGGTATAGGTGAGAAAATCACCACCGACAACACTACAACCACCCAGGTCAAACTCGGAGACTCAGCCCAATTCTATCTTTCAGCCGATCAAGTAATCGCTGAGGGCACAGTTGCCACACGCCCCCTAGCCTCAGGCGAACTTCTCTCTGCACGTTCACTATCAAGCGAAGTAAATGATGGGCGCAGACTCGTCACATTACTTCTAGACCAGTACGCGGTAGCTGAATACCTACCCGGTGACCACGTAGATATTTGGGTCGCCTACAAAACAGAGGGCACCAACTCCTATGGTGACCCCGTAGCGATAGCAGAATCAGCACAGGTACATTCTGTAACCGCCCAAGAGTCAGTCATCGGAGGCACAGGACGTTCAGCTGTAGAACTATGGGTCAAGCAGGAAGTCCTACCTGATGTACTGGGTGCAACAAGTAAAGGCGCGGTCATCAACCTGGTTCCATCGGCTTACGAAACAGGAGATAACTAATGCAGGTCCCTCTTGTTGTCGTTGGCGATGAAGGCGGACGCTTCATCGCAGCTATCGAATCCCAGCGCGGCCATGTGAGCGTGGTCAGACATGTTCACGACATCGGCGAGATGCTAGGAATCGCCCAAAGCGGTATCGCCCGCGCTGTACTCATCGTGACCGGGGCAGAACAACTAACTCACTCCATGGTGAAATCCCTGCACCTTCTAGAGGTAGCAGTTTGTCTTGTCCTCGACCAAGGAACCCCACCAGCTATCACAGGGGTTCACCCCATCGACTCCCTAGCCGATACTGCCGAACTCATCGGTGAAATAGAACAAGCAGTCGAAAACCTGCTGGCTTCAGAAGACCCCGAACCTCGCTCCGAACCGCACCTAGATGCACCTGAGCTCTGCGCACCTGCACACACCGGGCAGCTACAGACAGAAGAAAAACAGGACGCACCCCCTTCACCTCACACAAACGGAAAAGTAATGGCAGTATGGGGGCCCTACGGCTCACCAGGGCGCACAACCTTAGCCATCAACCTAACAGCAGCCTACGCAGAAGCAGGTTACACAGTATGCCTGGTGGATGCAGATACCTACGGGGCCTCAATCGGGGCCGCCTTGGGGCTCACCGATGACTACTCGAGCCTGGCCCAGCTCTGCCACTATGCAGACCGCGGGAACCTCACCCAACAGCAGCTCAAAGAACTAACCCATACCATTTCAGACCGTTCCCACTATTTCGACGTCATCACCGGGATAAACAAAGCAGAACGCTGGGTAGAAGTACGCTCCAGCGCACTAGAGCTTGTGCTCAATCAACTGGTCTCAAAATACGACCTAGTAGTAATTGATACATCCTTTTGCTTAGAAGAAGACCCCGCCCTGAGCTTTGACGGCCTAACTCCCCAACGAAATGAAGCAACCCTCACCAGCCTGACACGAGCCGATCACATAGTAGCTGTCGGCCTAGCAGACGTCGTTGGCGTACCCCGGCTCATCAAAGCATACGACAGTCTCACCACAGCTCTTGGAGCGAACCCCGCCGAGAAAATCAGCATTGTCTTTAACCGAATCCGCACCGAAGCCTTAGGCGGCTCCGCACAAGCGGCACTAGAACACTCCTGGGAACGCTTTGGGCCAGCCCTCCCTATCACATCTCAACTACCAGAAGACACCGCAAACGCAGATAAAGCCCGGCTAGAAGGACGAACCATTCTTGACCTAGCCCCACACACAGAACTGGCTCGCCAACTGCACGAACTAGCTCAGACCACTCAACGCGCCCTAGGACTTGGAAAACCTGCCCCATCGCTAGAGCAAGTACAGGGCATAAGCATGATAAAAAAGAAGAAACCCTGGGCGCGCTTTACCCGCCGCCACAGTACCTAAACCGCCCGGTTCACGCTAACAGGAGGCACCTTGTCACTGACCGAACCCCTCATGCCCACAGACGCTTACAGGCCCGGCGACATCGAATGGCTCCACCTACTCACCAACGAATGGCAAATCATTGCAGATACCGGCTACTGCGACCTGATGCTCTGGGCCCCCCACCCCGAGACCATCGAAGGCTATTTCTCCCTCTCCCAATCGCTACCTGCCTCCGCTAGGTTCATCAACCTGGCCCAAATTCGCCCCTCCACCACCCACACAGTCTTCCACACCGACTGGGTAGGAAAAGAACTCAACCCTGCCCTCTGCGAACGCGCTGTAGCGAGTTGGAATAGTCAAACCCCCAAGACATTCAACGATGAACATAACCTCACCGACATCGTCCTTGATACGGAATTTATTCCACTCATACGTAACGACAGGCCTGTAGCCCTACTATCTGTCCACCGTGAAAGCCTAGGTACCCGAAAGCGCCAGAAAGCAGAACGGGTCTACCGCGATGTCTCCCACCACCTTCTACAGATGGTCTCACGCGGGGCCTGGCCCGAATTCGCTGCCCCTGTTGGAACAGCCCACGGCAACCCACGCGTCAGCGACGGTCTTGTCATGCTTGATACCGACGGGCGAGTCACCTACGCCTCTCCTAACGCCCTCTCAATTTACAAACGCCTCAACTACGCAGGCGATATGATCGGGGCAAGCCTGCTCGATATCACCCGGGCCTTACTCCCCACCGGCGAAAAAGCGGACGAAACTCTGCCCCTAGTTCTTACCGGCCGCATGCCCTGGCGTGCAGAAATTAAAGCCAATCTCAAAAACGTCACCTTCCGCGCCATTCCCCTGCGACACGTCTCCAGATTTGGCGAAGAACGCTACGGTGCTCTTCTCTTGTGCCGCGACGTCACAGAGCTACGCCGGCGAGAACAAGAGATGATGTCTAAAGACGCTACCATCCGCGAAATCCACCACAGGGTTAAAAACAACCTCCAAACAGTGTCAGCTTTACTGCGGCTACAATCTAGACGCATGACCACCCCCGAAGCGAAGGAAGGCCTTGAACAGGCCATGCGTCGTGTATCAACTATCGCCCTGGTACATGATGCTCTCTCGCAAGGGCTGACCCAGGACGTAGATTTCGATGACCTCATCAGCCGCCAATTCAGACTTGCTGCTGAGCTAGCGTCCCCCGGCCAGCAGGTTGCAACCCGAATTGAGGGATCATTTGGGAAACTACCTAGCCAGATCGCAACACCTCTAGCCCTTGTTATCAACGAGGTCGTAGCTAACGCGGTAGAACACGGGCTAGCTGGAGAAACCGGTACCGTGACGTTAGGCTGCCAACACCGCTACTCAGAAGGGCAAGAGCACAGCATCATCGTTACAGTGCACGATAGCGGCCAGGGGATCAGTGCAGAGAAAATCAGGGAGCTAGAGGAAGACGGCCCCGGAAACGGTCTCGGCACACAAATCGTGAAAACCCTGGTTGCTAGCGAACTCAACGGTACTATTCATTGGTCTCCAGCCCCTGAAGGTGGGACTCTCGTAACGATTGAAGCAACTATCTTATAGATAGTAAGAACACTATAAAAAGCAGGGGTGAACTGTTTGACCAGTTCACCCCTGCTTAAGAACACTTAAGTGAAGTCTTCTACTATGAGGCCCTACGGGCTCGAGCAGCACGTCGCTTTATAGCACGACGCTCATCCTCACTTGTACCGCCCCACACGCCAGAATCCTGGCCTGTTTCGATAGCCCACTGCAAGCAGATATCCATCACAGTGCAGCCGCGGCAAACATTTTTAGCCTCTTCAATCTGAAGAAGGGCGGGCCCGGTATTTCCTACGGGGAAAAAGAGTTCAGGGTCTTTCTCAAGACAAGCAGCACGGCTACGCCAATCCATTAGCATGCTCTCCTATAGGGTTTACCGGATTAAAGCTGAGGCAAAAGGACTCAGCAACTTACAAAAAAATCTGGCCCCTTTCCTCAAAGGAGCCAAACTTGAACCTCAATAACTTTCCCACGATATGGGGCGTCATACAAGGGGGTTGTGAGCGAAAATCTGCCCGCAAAGCTGAGGTAAATATCACAGGAGAAGACCTGTGGGGGTGCCGGGGTGAGAGGTAACACTCCCAGATGCCTATTCTAGATAGGAGACCCTTTAGGAAGAAAGAGAAATGAGATAGACATGGCTTCTTCTAGTGCCTTAGCCGTCCCCAGGCCAGTGAAAATCTTGGTTGGCTTAAGCTTAAGCCAGGCCCTATACCTTGCCTTCCGCGCACTCATCGGCATTATCACCTCTACTGAAAGTGGGGGAGCTGTAGTGACAGCCTCCTTCTACTTTATTATCTCGCTAGCCCTTGGCGTAGGCGCTCTTGCCATATGGCGGGCCCAGCGCTTTGGGCAGACGCTTGTGCTCGTCTGGCAGCTCTTTGCCGTTATTATTGGCATTCAAACAGCCCTAGGTGGGGACCACCTGGTAGGAATCACAGCAGCCACGATTGGAGGGGCCGTTATTTTGCTACTTTTTACTCGCTCTACTCTCGAGTATCTGACTCCTTCTTCCCGCTAGCCTCTACCTCTGGCAGGGCCGCTTGAAAAGCGCTAACCCTTGCATGGTCAATAATGACTCCACGCCCTGCCGGTAACTGACCATAGGTTCTAAGGTCAAGCGGTAAGGTAAGGCCAGGGTAGAAAGACATATCTGCTGAGGTTCGTGGGCTAAGGACGATACCTGTGGACGTGCCGTTAAGGGCTGCAAGAATCGGGGAGGTATTCCAGCGCGGCCACGGAGTATAGGTAAGAACAACCGATTCAAATTTATCTTTCTGGTTGAGTATCGTATGCTGCACATCATGACTGAGCTGATCAAGATTATCAATGAGCAATATAGGGCGAACCCCTAGACTTTCACCCGCGAGGAGGGCCTGCTCGATATCTGCCATCTGAGTAGTAGCACCTGAGGAGATAAGGATGAAATAATACTCAGGATTAGCTTGGATGAAGGTTTGGAGCAGGCTGGTTTTCCCTGACCCACGAGGGCCGCTAACACTCATGAACCCTGCCCGCAAAGGCGGGGTGAAAGCTGTAGACCCGTCTCTGAGCACTCCACACGCAAGTGCACCTGAATGAGGTTTAGGCGCACGAGAGATAGCATGCACAGGGCAGAACAAGGGTAAGGGGCGCCAGGAATGCTCGCCAGGGTAAGAGCCCTCTAACTGGGTGGTGGGCTGTAAGGAGGCCTTGTCTGAAGAACTCGGTGATGTATCGAGTGCTGCCCAGACAAGCGTACCTGCCTGCACCCGTCCTTGCGAGGAGTCGTAGATAGATTTTCCTTCTACCGCAAACTGCCCACTGCCCGGTATCGTGTAATCCTTGGTGTGGGGGCGGAGAGGGTCACTTTCAAGAGCAGAACGAGTCATGAAGGTGTGCTCAAAAATTTGCTGGTACTTGCCCCGCACTCCTGTAACTGAAGTGCATAAAACCTGGACCTTGGGGTGCTCGCCCATGGTAAGTATCTGCTGCAGGTGGAATTCTGCTACCGGGTGCCGCTGAAGGGAATCAAGCAGCACCTCGAGAGCATCTATCAGTAGGAGCTGACCAGGCTTGGGGTCTTCTGCGCAAGAGGCTAGAAGATGCTGTACATAGTCAAAATCCTGGTAGGTAAAGACCTCAACCTGCTCTGCATACTCCTCACCCCAGCCCCGTATCTCTCGAGCCCGCTGCTCTGAGGGGGTAAGACATAAAACGGCATAGCCTTTCTCCAGCGCTTGAAGAAGGGTTACCTGAAGTGCCGGCAGACAATCATTGCTAGATCCCTGTAGTAGGACCGGGCCATTGCTAGGCGTCCAGATAAAAGGAGCTTGAAGCCCTAACTCTGCTATCTCGTAGCGACCCAGCAGCAAAGAAAACGGGTGAGCTGAATCTGGCATATCGGTATGCTTGGGAGGCTGAAGGGCAGCGGCGATAGGCCGATAAGCAGGTAACTGGTGAAGTGCCTGATAAGCCTGATGAACGGACGTATTGGTAGCCTCAAGGTCGGTATCGCTCAGCGGCGGGAGCATCTTGGCCATGTGAGAATCATCGATATCGAGAATAAAACGTGCACGGCAGAGGTCTTCTGGTTCTTGCTCATAGAGCCCTGTAATTAAAGGTGCTTGAAACTCAACCACCTCATTTTCAGTGCTTTTGAGGAGCCCCCGGCCGGGGGACTGCGCAGAAAGATGAGCAGCATCATCAGAGCCTAGGACGCTAAAAGATTCCTGCGCAGAACTTACTCTCAGACACATCAGCGTTGAAATGTTGGCCCGAATATCGGGAGAAATTGCTCCCTGAGGGCGCTGGGTAGCAAGGATAAGGTGATAGCCCAGTGATCTACCGATAGTAGCGATTTTCATTATTTCGTTCATTATCTCTGGGTAATCATCGACGAGCATACGAAACTCATCGATACAGATAACAAGCTCTGAAAACTCCGGGGCTGTACGGGTAGCTTTGCAGCAGGCGATGTAATCATCGTAGGAGCTAATTCCCATGCGTTTCCACATCTGTTTGCGCCGCGTGAGATCTGCTCGTAAAAATTTCATCGTGCGCATCAGCTGAGAAGTTTCAAGGTCAGATATTAGTGAAGCGCAGTGGGGCAAGGACGCTAAGGGGCCTAAACCAGCGCCACCTTTGAAATCAATGAGGATCAATGAAAGACGTTGGGGCGGGTAGCGTAGTGCTGCTGACCACAAGAGCGAACGAAGAAGCTGAGATTTACCTGAACCTGTTGTTCCCGCGCAGAGGAAATGAGGGCCGTGAAGGGTCAGCCCCAGTTGTAGATTGGCATTACTCCCGCAGGCCTGGCCTGCGAAGAGAAAAATCTCTGCCGCCCACAGGTTCTTATGTGCACCCTCCTGCGGTAACTCAGTCAGACCATAGGCTGGTATGTGAGATGTCAGTACTTTAGCGCCAGCTAAACCTTGGGAAATAGGGGATAGCTGACCGGGCGTGAGGTCAGCTAGTAGCGCACAGTAACGCTCTTCGCTGATTCCATCTACAACGAAGCTATGCCAAGGGTGGGGTGGAGAAAAGAGGTCTGTGGGCGACTGGGGGGAGGAATAAGAACTGACAGGAAAGGCCCTTAGCTGCGCTGGTAAGGACGCCGGTATAGAACAGCACACCACCACACCAGCATCGACGCTATCAAGTTCTGCTGTGGATACTGCAAGTACGTTTGCTGTAGCAAGCAGCGGATCAATAAGACGTAGAAACCAGGCGGGATCTTTCTTCCCTACCAGAACATAGACAGGCTCTTCCTTGGCTACAAGCTGATAAAGAGCTAACCTCTGGGCTGATAAAGGCAGGGTAGGGAGTATCTGTGCAAGTTCTTCTGCGTTGACCGTATAAGGTGCTGCCTGGACTTCAGGTAATTGCTCTAACTCACGTTGCCGTCCCATGACTCGTAATGGTCGGGTGCCGCGTCCTACGATAAAACCTGTAGTAGCGTGTACCGCATCAGCTCCCCGGTAGCTGACTACTGCTTCTTCTTCCGCATGGGCAAGGTGCGCTATTTCCCGGCGTACCGAAGACCGTTCATGGCCTTGTGTAAAGGCATGAAGACCCATCAAAAGTGAGGACCCACAAGCCATCAGAAGAATAAACCACAGTTTTGTAAACCAGGCAATGACGAGCCCGATGATGAGAGGGAAAATCATCATAGCCACGGTAAGTAGCTTAGATTTAGGCGCAGGAACATCAATCTCTTGAATCTCAGGGTCACAGAAAAGGGGAGGGCTCTTCTCATGCTGGTCAAGAACGAGGACGCTACTACCTAAGACAAATTTTTCCCCAATGGTGATTCTGTGGTGCGCATCTTTCCCTGAGAAATACACTCCGCTGCCAGTTACTTCGAGGCAGCCCTCAATAGGTGCGAGAGAGGGGTCCTCAACTCTGAGCAGAGAAGCTTGTCTGCCGATTTCCCAGCTACCTCGTGCCAAGGGAAAGTAAGAATGTGAGTCTGGCCCGTGAATCACGCGCAAGATAAAGAGAGGTTGGCTCTCTGAAGGGGAAGACCAAATCGGATGAGATAAAGAACCTGATACTTTGAGCTGGGCGCCATCAACCCAGGGAGAAAGACCAGGGGTGAGCCCCCTGATATCGTTCCCCTGAATGCTCCAGCTGAAATGATCGCTACCCCACAAGGAGCACAGTTCTTGATGGCAGATAGCCCCTGTTGTTCCTCGTGAATACTCAAGTTCTACCGACCTGTAAGGCCCAGCGGGAGGTTGCTGGATGCGGAGTAAAAGCTTCATAGGGCTACCTAAGACCTGGAAACCTGCCATCGCAAGGGCGCAAAACAGAAAAACAAACTATATGCGTTGTTTTTAGGTGGTGGCGGGGAAAAATTTAAGATTTTCACCTCCCTGTCACCTCCGATAGTGAGACTGGGGAATAATCACACGAATTTTCCAGCCTGTTAGCGGGTAGTGGCCGCCCATATCCGGTACTTTTGTTATTAACTGTGTTTACCGTACATAGAAGGAACACACTGAAGTTTAAGCTTCTACGCTGTAGTAGCAGAGCGCGGTTGCCTCAATCCCCACGCTAGGTGCGCAACCCCTAATAAGGAGTAAGTTAAGTGAACGCTGATCTTGTAGTTGTAGGCTCTGGCCTCTTTGGCCTCACCATCGCAGAGCAAGCTGCTACCCAGCTTGGCCTCAAGGTAGCCCTTCTCGACCGCCGCCACCACATCGGCGGTAACGCATACAGCGAAAACGAAGAAAAGACCGGGATCGAAGTTCACCGCTACGGCGCTCACCTCTTCCACACCTCTAACGAACGCGTCTGGGAATACGTCAACCGTTTCACCGGATTCACCAACTACACCCACCGCGTCTACACCAACCACAACGGTATCGTGTACCCCATGCCCATCAACCTGGGCACCATCAACCAGTTCTTCAACGCCGCCTACTCACCGGCAGAGGCTAAGGCCCTGATTCAGGAACAAGCCGGTGAACTAGCTGGAACTGACCCCAAGAACCTCAACGATAAGGGCATTTCCCTCATCGGGCGTCCGCTCTACGAAGCCTTCATTAAGCACTACACTGCCAAGCAGTGGCAGACCGACCCCGCCGACCTGCCCGCGTCCATCATCTCCCGCCTGCCCGTACGCTACAACTACGACAACCGCTACTTCAACGACAAGTACGAAGGCCTGCCCGTTGACGGCTACACCGCCTGGCTTGAGCGCATGGCCGCCCACCCCAACATCGAAGTTCACCTCAATACCGACTTTTTTGAAGAAGGCCACGAATACTCCCGTTCCAAGGTGCTGAGCCAAGTCCCCGTTGTCTACACCGGCCCGGTCGACCGCTACTTTGACTACGCAGAAGGCGACCTCTCCTGGCGAACCATCGACCTTGAAGAAGAAGTCCTCGATATTGAAGACTTCCAGGGCTGCCCCGTCATGAACTACCCCGATGCAATCCACCCCTTCACCCGCATCCACGAGTTCCGTCACTTCCACCCCGAGCGTGACTACACCAAGGATGCCACCGTCATCCACCGCGAATACTCCCGCTTTGCTGAAAAGGGCGATGAGCCTTACTACCCGATTAACACCGGTGCCGACCGCGAGATGCTCCTGAAGTACCGTGAGCTAGCTGGGGGAGAGCAGAACGTCCTTTTCGGCGGACGCCTGGGCACCTACAAGTACCTCGATATGCACATGGCAATCGGTGCAGCACTCTCAATGTTCGACAATAAGCTCCGCCCCCACTTCGAAAAGGGCGAAAAGCTGATATCTGGCGGAATCGAGGCCTAACAATGAGCGAAAAAAGCGTAACTGCAATGAAAACTCTACAGCGGGTTATTCTGCCTGAAGCTGTACAAACTGACGTCATACCCTTGTATATTGACAGTGGTAGCGCCACCGGCGTGCAACTACCTACCCGCTTAGACGGAGACGCAGCTCAAACCATTGAGAAGGCAACTGCTCAACAGGAGTTGAAGAACGAAAGTTCAACGGGCCCTGCAACCATGAGCTCTGACCTACTAGGTCGCCATTCAACTCACCTAGATGCAGGTAAAACTGTTTCCTTTGGCACCTATTTCAATGCCTTCCCCGCATCGTACTGGAGACGATGGACCGACCTTAGATCAGTAACCCTCAGTATCACCACTGAAGGTTCAGGTATGGTCGTGGTCTACAAGTCAAATGCTCGCGGTGTTATCCAACGCGTGGACGCTAAAGTGCTTGAAGGGCCAGAAACTTCCACCTTTGACCTGACACTAGCTCCCTTCGGTGATGGTGGCTGGTATTGGTTTGATCTTACTGCCACCCACAGCGACCTTACCCTAATCAAGGCAGAGTGGCTTGGTAATATTAAGCCTCGCCTGGGAGAAGCTGGCGGTAAAGCTACCGTGCAGATTACCACCATGAACAAGGTGCAGTATTGCATCGACAATATCCGTTCCCTTGGTAATAACCTTGATGCTCTGGAAACCGTTAAAGAGATTCTGATTGTTGATCAGGGTACCGATAAAGTTCAAGACCACCCTGACTTTGAAGAGGTAGTTGCTCCTCTTGCGGGCAAATTCCGTATTATCAACCAGGCAAACCTGGGTGGTTCGGGCGGCTTTGCCCGCGGCATGTTCGAGTCTGTTAATAACGGGTCAGACTACGTTATGTTGCTCGATGATGACGTCGTTGTTGAACCTGAATCTATTTTGCGTCTGATTACCTTTGCTGATTACTGCAAGAACCCCACTATTGTGGGCGGTCACATGTTCGATATGTATGACCGGTCAGTTCTGCACGCCTTCGGTGAAGTAGTGAACCCCTGGCGCACTTTTTACGATAAGCCCCATGCTGATATGTCTCTTGGGCACGATTTAGGTAGAAACAACCTCCGTAACACGCACTGGATGCACCGCCGTGTAGACGTTGACTATAACGGTTGGTGGATGTGCCTGATTCCTACAGAGGTCATTCAGAAGATTGGCCTGTCACTTCCCCTTTTCTTGAAATGGGACGATGCAGAGTACGGTCTTCGCGCTAAAGAAGCTGGAATCGCCACCGTCTCATTCCCCGGTGCGGCCTTGTGGCACGTATCGTGGCAAGATAAGGACGACTCCGTCGGCTGGCAGGCTTACTTCCACGAGCGTAACCGCCTTATTACTGCCCTTATCCATTCCCCCTTTGAAAAGGGTGGAGCGGTCCTACGCGAATCTCTCTTCTTGGATGTAAAGCATGCTCTATCGATGCAGTACTATACAGAAGAAGGCCGCCTGATGGCTATCGAAGATTTGCTCTCTGGCCCAGAACATCTGCACCCTTCTCTCAGCGAGCGCCTGCCTGTTATTCGCGGTAAGGTGAAGGAGTTCCAGGACGCTCAGCTCAAGTCAGATGTCGATGAGTACCCTCAGCCCAAGACGACTAAACCTCCTTTCAAGGGACGTCGTAACTTTAGTTCCCCTGGCTACCGGAAGCTTATTCCCTGGGCTGTTTCGACTGTGGGGCGTCAGCTCTTTAAGCCGGTTGATGATTTGGCGAAGACAAACCCCCAGATTCAGCTGAATTACTCTGAGAATCGTTGGTGGACTGTTTCTAAGTTTGATTCGCTCTTGGTGACTAACGCTGAGGGGACCGGTGTCTTCTGGTATCAGCGTGACCCCAAGAAGCTTCGGGAGAATTTGGCTCGTGCTTCGAAGCTACATGCCAAGCTCTATAAGAATTGGGCTGAATTGCGTCAACAGTATCGTTCAGCAGCAGCTGAAGTAGCGTCGTACGATGCGTGGGCTGATACTTTCAAGAAGCATACGGAGTCTGAGCTGACCCGATGAGTAAGCAAATAGTTCACCCTCTTTTGCCCCCAGGGCGTGGTAGAGGTCTACGAGATGTCCTTCAAAATCGTTATCTTTTGAAGCTGCTGGTCGACAAGGAAATCCAGGTTCGCTACCGTGGGTCTGTCTTGGGTATTCTTTGGTCGTATATTAAACCGGGTGTGCAGTTCGGTGTCTTCTACATTGCCATGGGCCTTTTTCTGGGCTTGGAACGGGGCATGCAGAATTATGCTATTTACCTGTTCTCTGGCATGGTTGTCATTAACTTCTTCTCTGAAGGCTTCAGTAATGGGGCTAAGGCCATGGTTGTTAATGGTGCCTTGATTAAGAAGATTTACCTTCCTCGTGAGCTGTTCTCGGTCTCAACGATTTGGGTGGCTTTGATCCACTTTGTGCCTCAGATTGTGGTGCTTTTGCTGGCTTGTATTTTTGCCGGGTGGAGCCCAGATGTGAAGCAGGTTGCTGCGGCTCTTGTTGCCATGGTGATTATTATGGTGTTCTCTGCGGGGCTTGGCCTGATTTTTGGTGTGGCTAATGTCTTTTTCCGTGATTCAGAGAATATTGTGGATATGCTCCTGATGGTTGCTACCTGGTTTTCTCCGGTGCTGTATTCATGGACTATGGTGCGAGATACTCTCTATTCGTGGGTTATTAATGTTTATCTTCTGAACCCTCTGACCGTTGCTGTTGAACTGTTTCACTATGCTTTCTGGATCCCCACTTTGTCTGAGGAGGCTTTGGCTCTACCAACCTCGCAGATCCCTCCGCATCTACTTACTCTGTGGGTGCCGGTTGCCTTGGGCGTTTCGCTAGTAACCTTGTTCCTTGGTGACTTACTTTTCCGTAAGCTCGAGGGCAACTTCGCCCAGGAGCTCTGATCGTATGGATATCAAGAAGTTCGATTTACCGCCTGTGACTGATAGCGCCCCGGTGGTTATTAGGGTTGAGTCGCTGGTCAAACGCTTTGTGCTGCGCCATACCCGTTCGATGAAGGAAGCTTTCGTCTGGTTGATGAAGGGCCGCAAGGGAGATTTGAATGAGAAATTCAATGCGCTCAACGGGGTCTCTTTAGATATTCGTGAAGGTGAGCGCGTTGCCTTGCTGGGTTATAACGGTTCTGGCAAGTCAACCTTGCTCAAGCTGATTTCGGGTGTGATGCACCCTGATGAAGGTATGGTGCTGACGGGCGGACGCATTGCCGGGCTTATTGAGGTCGGTGCAGGCTTTCACCCCGACCTTACCGGGCGGGATAACGTGTACCTCAACGCCGCAATCCTTGGTATGAGCAAGGAACAGATCGAAGCAAAGTTCGATGAAATTGTTGAGTTCTCTGAAATCGGCAACTTTATTGATACCGAGGTGAAGTTCTACTCATCGGGCATGTATTTGCGTCTGGCGTTTGCTGTGGCTGTTCATACTGACCCGGAGATTTTCTTGGTGGATGAGATCCTGGCGGTGGGCGATGAGCCTTTCCAGAAGAAGTGTATCGCTAAGATTCGTGACTTGAGTGCTGAGGGGAAAACCCTGGTTGTAGTCAGTCATGACCTTGATTTGGTGGCTAGGATTTGTGAGCGTGGTGTCGTTTTGGATCACGGTTCTAAACAGTTTGATGGTCCTATTGACCAGGCGATTGAGTTCATGAGGGCTAAATCTCGGTAAGAGAAGTCTTCCCCTAAAGTACCCACAAGCTCCCTAGCTTGTGGGTATTTTTGTGCGTTGTTACTAGTCAGTAACTAGTTGCGTGTCTAAACGTTACGAATTTCTGCAATGAAAATGAGGGGCTGTGGAAAAGTTCTGCCCTTGAGTTGTCGTGCCTTATCAAGCAAAACTTGTATGGGATCTAACCTGTGGGGCAGAGGCGCACCCGGCTGATTTATCCACAGAATTTTCTTCTGCCGTTTGATTGTTTGACCTAATCAACTGTATCTTGTTGGAGAATTCACCGATGGGTAAGAACAGGACGTAAGGGGGACAAATGCCTATAGCGCACGCAGAAGAGCTTATCGAAGCAGATGTACGCGATTTAATTCGCCGTAGTAGCCTTGATCCGCTTGTACAGCAGAGTGAAGCTAAAGAGCTCATTCAGCAGGCAATCGCAGAGTATGAGCACCAGATGCTGCGCGGGGCAGTGCCGCGGCTTGAGAACGCTGATACCCTCATGAGCACCTTGTTTGACAAGGTGTGCGGCTTTGGCGAGATTCAACAGTTTCTTGATGATAGCTCTGTCGAAGAGGTATGGATTAACGCCCCGGATGAGATTTTTGTGGCTAGGGCCGGGGAATCGGAGCTAACTGGCTTGAGCCTGAGCGAAGAACAGATTCGTGCACTGGTAGAGCGTATGCTCAAAACCTCGGGCCGTCGCCTGGATCTGAGCACGCCTTTTGTTGACAGCTCACTGCCGGACGGCTCTAGGCTCCATGTAGCTATACCCGATGTTACCCGCCAACATTGGGCCATCAACATTCGTAAGTTCATTGCTCGGGCAACCCGTTTAAATGATTTAGTGAAACTGGACTCTCTGAGCCTAGAGGCTGCAAAGTTTTTGGATGCAGCTGTTGCTAGCGGTCTCAATTGCCTGGTGTCAGGGGCAACTCAAGCTGGTAAAACAACTATGTTGAACTGTTTATCGGCCTCAATTGGTATGCGAGAACGTGTTATCACCTGTGAAGAGATTTTTGAGCTTAAGATTCCGTTGCGCGATGTTGTGAATATGCAGTGCCGTCAGCCCAACCTTGAAGGGCATGGGGAGATTCCTCTACGGCGTCTGGTGAAAGAAGCCTTGCGTATGAGACCTGACCGTTTAATTATTGGTGAGGTACGTGAAGCTGAGTCCCTTGATATGTTGATAGCTTTGAATTCTGGGCTGCCGGGCTTATGCACTATCCACGCTAACTCTGCCCGTGACGCTATCACCAAGATGTGCACACTCCCGCTTTTAGCCGGTGATAATATCTCAAGTTCTTTTGTTGTGCCGACGGTAGCTTCTTGTTTTGACCTGGTAGTGCATTGCGACCGCGATTTGAGAGGGAGGCGCTACGTTCGAGAGATTCTTGCGGTGGGTAATCGTGTTGAACACGGCGTGATTGAGACCAGCACACTTTTTAGGCGTGAAGGTGAGCAGCTGGTGTGTGTTGCCTCAGAGGTACCCTCACCGGAGAAGTTTCTGAGGGCTGGTTATGCTCCTGAATCTCTGCTTAACTGCGAGGCAGAGCTGGTATGAGTGCTTTCTTTGGCCTTATGTTCGGTATTGGTGCGCTTTTTATCTATATGTCCTTCTGGGAGCGTCCCAGCCGCGGAAAGAAAAAACGCAAAGCTCCCGTCATGCAGCAGCTCCTTCGTCAGGCAGATCTTGAGAAGTTCACTGTGGGTATGTTTTATGCAGTCTCGGCTGTAGCTGCTCTAGTGGCCATGGTCCTAACTTTTGCCCTGACGTCCTTGGTCCCTCTTGCTCTACTTGCTGCAGGCGTTGGCTTCTTTGGCCCCTATTTTCTGGTCAAACACCGGGCAACTCAACGGCAGGCTCAGCTGCGAGATCTATGGCCTGACGCGGTAGATCACTTGCGGTCAGCTATCCGTGCTGGCTTATCGCTTCCAGATGCCCTCATGCAACTTCAATACCGGGGCCCAGAACCTCTACGCCCAGCTTTTGCCAGTTTTGCTGCAGACTACCTGGCTAGCGGCGAGTTCTTGCCTGCTCTGAACCGTCTTAAAGACCGTTTGAGCGACCCTACAGCCGATAACATCATTGAGGCCCTTAAAGTGACCCGCGAAGTTGGTGGCACCGACTTAGGTCGACTTCTAGGAACCTTAAGCTCCTTTTTACGTGAGAACAGTAGAACCCGTTCTGAGCTTGAAGCTAGACAATCATGGACGGTTAATGCTGCGCGTCTGGCCTGTGTGGCCCCCTGGGTTGTCTTGGGTTTAATGGCAACCCAGCCTAGTACCATCAGAATCTATAACAGCTTTGCTGGCTTTGTGGTCTTAGCAAGTGGGCTCGTACTAACTATTATTGCCTACCGGCTCATGATGCGTATCGGTGCTCTACCTGAAGAGAAGAGGGTCCTTACATGAATCTTTCTCTTCTCCTTGGCCTGAGTCTTGCCGCAGGGCTCTGGTTGGTTCTTTCAGGTATGTGGCACCAGCGGCGGGAAAGCTTCGCAGACCGTATAGCACCCCAATTGCGCGCAGCAGAACTTAAAAAGAGCCGCTCAGATGCCCCGTATAGTACCTTGCCAGAAGGTATCTACGGTGCAAGTGCTGCCCTTCTGGCCCCCTGGGTCGAAAAGATTTACCGGAGTTTGGGCAAATCTAGCTTCGATACAGTGGCTCTTGAAAAACGTCTTGCCCAGTTAGGTAGGGGTTTGACGGTTGCTGAATACCGGGTGCAACAGGTGCTGTGGAGTTTGCTGGCTGCTGGGCTCTGTATTTGTCTGGTAGCTGTGGGACTTGCCCACGGCACACTAAATCTTGTGCCGGGCTTTCTTCTCATCGTGTTAGGTGCTGCGGCCGGTTTTCTTGCTCGTGATTACTGGCTATCTCAGCAGATTGCTAAACGGGAAAAAACGATGCTAGCTGAGTTTCCCGCCTTAGCTGAGTTGATGGCCTTATCTGTTACCGCAGGGGAGTCAGCTATCGGTTCGCTTGAGCGGGTGGTGCGCAGTTCTCAGGGAGAGCTCTCTGGTGAGTTTCGAACTATTCTCGCTATGACTCGCTCTGGTGAATCACTGGTTGTTGCTTTGCAAAGTTTTTCTCAGCGAACTTCGGTGGCGGCCCTCTCCCGTTTTGTGGACGGCCTAGTGGTGGCTATTGAACGTGGCACACCTCTGGCTGATGTCTTGCGAGCCCAGGCACAAGATGTGCGGGATAACGCCAAGCGTGAGCTGATGGAAACAGCAGGGAAGAAAGAAATCGGCATGATGGCGCCCGTTGTCTTTCTGATTCTTCCGCTCACTGTGCTTTTTGCGATGTTTCCAGGCCTTTCCCTTCTTAATCTTAATTTCTAATCTTGCCTTCCTCTAGGCGCTTTCTATTCACCCTCTTATGTATAAGGAGAACCCATGAAAAAGTTTATGACCGACACCTATCTTAAGGCCCTTATCAGCATTTTTGCCCCTCTGCCTAGCGCAGATGATGCTGAGCGTGGTGACGTACCCGGCTGGGTGATGATCACGATGATGTCCGCTATCCTCGTGGCCGCTATTTTGGTGATTGCTCAGGATGCTCTGGTGAATATGTTCAATAATGCGATGTCGATGATTAGCCGCTAGGGGAGTCCTGTGAGAGCTGTGGCCCTTGAGAAGGAAAGAGGAAACGCAACGGCAGAGTTCGTGATGGTTTCTGCCCTGGTTGTTTTACTTTTCCTGAGCGTTGTGCAAATCGCTTTTGCCATGTTTACCCGAAACGTACTGCAAGATGCTGCCTCTCAAGGTGCCCGCTATGGGGCCATGCTCGATAGGACGCCCGCTGATGGTGAAGAGCGCACACACGACTTGCTCTACTCTGTGCTCCCTGACCAGTATTCGGCGAAGATTAGTAGCTCTGTCACCCAGTGGCAGGGAGTAGATGCTGTGCAAGTGACCGTTGTTGCCCCGGTCCCACTGCTTGGCCCCTTTGGTGTGGACGCCCAGTGGGAGGTGAGCGGGCATGCTGTGGTTCAGCGATAAACCCGGTGAAGAACCTAAAGTAGCAGAAAGGTCAGATCATTCTGACAGGGGCAGTGCCCTGGTCGAATTTATTGGCTTAGGTGCCCTGCTGATGGTGCCCACAGTTTATTTTCTGCTCTCGGTTTTTGCCATGCAGTCAGCGGCCTTCGCGGCCTCTAACGCTAGTGCCCACGCTCTACAGGTCATTCAGTTTCTACCCCCGGAGCAGCGTAGCCAATCTGCTGTCCAAGCTGTTGCGGTGCTGACAGCAAGCGACTTTGGTATAGATGCTGGGGCTGTTACAGCCACCTTAGGCTGTGAGGATACCTGCGCACCGGGGGAGCGGGTAACTGTAGAGGTAAGAGTTGAGGTGGAGTTGCCCCTGGTGCCCTGGCCAGGAGCACCTACCCTGGCTACGATGACCTCCCAGGCTGTGAGCTGGGGAGGTGATTACTCCTGATGCTCAAGAAACACGCCCACTATTCTGAATCGTCTCAAGGAGAGACAGAAAAAGAGCATGAAGCTGAGCAGGGGAGTGTGCTTCCTCTGATCGTGGGGCTCTGTCTGGTGCTGCTACTGATTGCCTCTACCGTTACTGGAGTGAGCTCAGTCTACCTAGAAAGAGCACGTCTGCAAGCTTTAGCTGATCAGGCTGCAACCTCAGCTGCGCAACGCATCGAAGGTATCACCGCAGTAGGGGCGTCCCAGGCACAGGTGAGACTCACCAACGCCGGGGTGCAGGCGTCCGCTCAGACTTTCCTGCATGAAAGTGGCGCTGGGGCTGATTTCTCCCATCTAGCCTTGAACCGCGCAACTGGAGCGCCCGAACACCATACGGCAACCGTCGTCCTCTCAGCAAGAGCCCACCCGCCCTTACTCTCCATCGTGCTACCTGATGGTATCGATATCACCGTTACCGGCAAGGCACGCGTCATCACCACCCAACAGTAGAACACCCACAGCTCTGCCCCATCAGCGCAAAAGCTGGGCAAAACCGGGCGCTTACCCTCCTTTTCAGTTAGAGTTAATAGTCATGGCTACTTTAGATTTTTCTGCCCACATCAAAACCTTACGCTCAACCTACGCCTCCATCGAAGAGGTCAGCGACGTTGAGCAGCTTCGCGCTACCATCGCAGAACTCTCTGAAGCAGCCGGCGCCCCGGACCTCTGGGACAACCCCGACGCCGCCCAAAAAGTAACCTCCCAGCTCTCCCACAAACAAGCTGAACTCGATAAGCTCCTCAAACTAAACCAGGCCATTGACGACCTTGACATCATGGTCGAACTAGCCGAAGAAGAAAGCGACACCCAAACCCTGGCCGAAGCGGAAACCGAACTGCGCGCTATCGAAAAACGCCTAGCAGAGCTTGAAGTCATCACCCTCCTCTCCGGCGAGTACGACCAGCGCGATGCCGTCGTCACCATCCGAGCAGGAGCCGGTGGCGTAGATGCCGCCGACTTCGCCGAAATGCTCATGCGCATGTACCTGCGCTGGGCAGAAAAAAACGGCTTTGACACCACTGTCATGGACACCTCCTACGCCGAAGAAGCCGGCCTCAAATCAGCAACCTTTGAGGTCAAAGCCCCCTACGCCTTTGGGCGCCTATCCATCGAAGCAGGAACCCACCGCCTGGTGCGCATCTCACCCTTCAATAGCCAGGGCAAACGCATGACCTCCTTCGCCGCAGTAGAAGTCATCCCCCTCATTGAGCAAACCGACCACATCGAGATCCCCGAAGCCGAACTCAAAGTTGATGTCTTCCGCTCATCTGGCCCCGGCGGTCAATCCGTCAACACCACAGACTCAGCTGTGCGCATGACCCACATACCCACCGGCATCGTAGTATCGATGCAAAACGAAAAATCCCAGCTACAAAACCGAGCCGCTGCGCTACGCGTCCTACAATCTCGCCTGCTCCTACTGCGTAAAGAACAAGAGGACGCCAAAAAGAAGGAACTCGCCGGTGACGTCAAGGCCTCCTGGGGCGACCAGATGCGCTCCTATGTGCTCAACCCCTACCAGATGGTCAAAGACCTACGCACCAACTATGAAGAGGGAAACCCCAGCGCCGTATTCGACGGGGCACTGGACGGCTTCATCGACGCCGGTGTGCGATGGCGCGCCGCCGAACGACAGAAAAGAAAGAACGAAGAATAATCGTGGCTAAGAAAAAAGTAACGAAAGAAGACCCCAACAACCACACCATCGCCTCCAACCGCCGCGCTCGCCATAACTACAACATCCTAGAAACCTGGGAGGCTGGCCTAGTGCTCATGGGCACCGAGGTGAAATCTTTGCGTGATGGTGGTGCTTCTATCACCGATGGTTTTTGCCAGATGTATGGCAATGAGCTGTGGTTAGAGGGTATTCATATCGCTGAATACGGGCGAGGGTCTTGGACTAATCACGCTGCCCGCCGCCGCCGCAAACTGCTCATGCATCGCAGCGAAATCAATAAAATCGCCCAGAAGCTCAACGAAAGCGGCTACACGGTGGTGCCTTTGAAACTTTATTTCAGTAAGGGCCGCGCCAAGGTTGAAATTGCCCTGGCTACCGGTAAACGCGACTACGATAAGCGTCAGGCCCTACGCGAGCGCCAGGACAATCTAGAAGCTCAGCGTGCTATGCGCTATAAGAACCTGGGCTAATAACCTACTCGAAGGAGAGAGATGACAACCGGAAATAACAAGGAAAACCCCTACGGTAACTACGTTCCTGGGCAGTACAGCTCAGATAGCGCCTCTGGGCAGGAACAGCAGGAACAGCAGGACGCTGCCCCTAGCTCTTTTTCTCACGAGCAGGCAGCTACATCTCAGCAGGACTATGGTCAGTCTCAGTACTCCCAGCAAGGCTACGGCCAACAGGAGTATGGCCAGCCTCAATACTCTCAGCCGGGATATGGCCAGCAGGGCTATGGGCAGTCTTATGGCGGTCAGCAGCCTGCCAGCTACTCTACCTACGGGTATGACCCCTATAACCAGCAGCTTGCCCAGGGCCCTAGAGGCCTAGCCATTGCTTCTCTGGTGCTGGGTGTCCTGGCCTTTCTCAGTGGTTGGGCGGTTATTGGCGGTGTTGTGGGCATCGTCGGTCTGGTACTGGGTATTATTGCCCTGCGTCAGACGAAAACCGGGGGAGGGGGCAAGGGCCTATCTATCACCGGTATTGTTTTGAGCGGCCTGGGCATCCTGGGCTCTTTGATAGCCCTCATTTTCTTTGGCTGGTTTTTCACAGCTTTTGGAGATTGCATGGTTTATGCGGAGGACGAGGTTCGAATGGAGCAATGCATCAATGAGAAGATGGGGGTTGAAACCACAGCGCCGACCAGTGAAACTACAGAGTGGCCCAGCGAAACTATAGCGCCGACTCCTGACATCACAGTACCGATGAGTACCGCAGAGCCGACTCGCAAGGCCTAGTTGTACCTGTCCGTTGGCTCTTTACAGTGGTGAGGCCTAACTGGTAGACTGGTGCATCCGAGCTAATTGGGCCGGTGCCTTTCATGGATGAGTTGCGACTCGAAGGAGCACAGGAAAACGCTTAGCTTGGCGTTCTTTGATAAAAGAATATGGGGATGATCGGTTTCGACGATGTGAGTTGAAATGGATGAAGCGTGCCGAGGACGCAGGGTTATCTCGTAAACGCCCTCTGCAAAAAAATAAGTGCAGAATCTAAGCGCACTGACTTCGCACTCGCTGCCTAATAATCCCAGCGATGCAGTCTGGTAGCCTGAGCTTGCCTTTGGCTCAGCCACTACCATCAGTTTAAAAGGCCACTGCTGCCCGTCCTTGTCGTAGGGCCGGGTGGGACTTTAATACGACTAGGTTAGGCCTTGTAAGTGTTTGTGCAAGCAAGGTAGCCGAAAACACCGTTTTCACAAACTGCGCACGGAGAAGACCCGTTGACGCCACATCGGACCGGGGTTCGATTCCCCGCATCTCCACAGTAGTAAGGCCCTCCGCCCGGGTAACCCAGGCGGAGGGCCTTTTCTGTGTAGTCACACAGAGGGCTTTTTCTGTGCGGTCATACAGGGGTAAGGTGCTCCCTTTTTAGACTTACTATTCGCTGACTAGTAGAGGGGTAGGGGTCGGCCTTGTCTAGGTTGCTGGGGAAGTGCTGATAAGCTGGCCATACATCAATAAAGGCCCACCCCGGGCTAGTAGTTTCATGAAGAAATGAGGACGCCGTGAGCACCCAGCCCTCTGCTTACCCCCAACCATACCCTCCAGCACAGGCGGGCGTCCTGCTGCCCCCAGCGCTTGATCTTACTACCCCTGGTGAGCCTGCCCAGTACCGGGTGCCAGATGCCTACCGTCGCCCCTATGGGGAGCTGGTGCGTGATAAGCGGGGTCGCGGCTACTACCCGGCGGTGATGGCCCTGACCGCTGGTGTGGTCAGCTGGATTGTGGTGCTTATGGCGGGCGTCTTTGCCCTCTTAGCTCTCATACCGGCTTTAGCTGCTATTGTGCTAGGCATTAGAGCCTTGTACACGCGTGGGCGTAATCTGCGCACCCACTTGCACGGAAAGACAGCTGGCCTGGCCTGGGGCGGTATTGTGTTAGGTGCAATCTGCATACCTGTAGCAGTACTCTTCTACTTCATGGCTAGCTGGTTATTGAATGGTGCAGAGGTAGCTAACTGCGAGATGACCTACGCGGGGGATGAAGAAGCTATCGCTCGTTGCATTGAAAAGAACACTCGCTACTAGGCCACACCCCTGCTGTGAGGTGTGCCTCAATCGAGTTATGATGGGAACTAGCCCACCCAGCACCGCCCAGGAGCACACCCATGACCGAGTCAGACGCGCCCACAGACCCCTACAAGCAGGGCAGCCCCACCCCCCGCTTCACCCCGGCTGACCCAGCCCACCCCACCACCGACGAAATTCCCTTCATCTATCCGGCCCACTGGGAGGCCGACGTCGTATTACGGGACGGAGCCACAGCAAACCTACGCCCAGTAATCCCCACCGACCGGGCAGCCCTGGAAAAAATGTACGCAGGCCAATCCGAACGCACCATCTACCTGCGCTTCTTCACCCACAAACCCACCCTCAGCGATAAAGAACTGACCCGATTCACCACAGTAGATCACAATCATCGAGTCGCCTTCGTACTGCTACTAGGCGAAGAAATCATCGGCATCGGCCGATACGACCGCACACATAACCCCAAAGAAGCTGAAGTTGCCTTCATGATCTCCGATGCCCACCAGGGCCGAGGAATCGGCTCAATTCTGCTCGAACACCTTGCAGCAGCAGCAAACGAGCGCGGCATCGACAGGTTCAGCGCCGAAGTGCTACCGCAGAACCGAAAAATGCTCAACGTCTTTACCGACGCAGGCTACGAGATTTCCCGCGAATTTGAAGACGGCATGGTGATGGTCTACTTCAACATCGACCCCACCGACCGCTCCCGCGGAGTGATGGAAGCACGCGAACACCGCGCGGAATCCACATCAATTGCCGAGCTACTAGCCCCCCGAACCGTAGCAGTCATCGGCACCACAAACCGCTGGGACAACGACGGGCATAAGATCCTCAAAACCCTGGTAGACGGCGGATTCACAGGCACCCTCTACGGAATCAACGAAGGCCAACTACCTGCCGGCAAGATCCCTATCTACTCCACCATCAAGGACCTACCAACCCGCGTAGACTTAGCAATCATCGCCCTCCCGCTAGCAGAGGTAGCCCCAGCCGTTGCCGCCTGCGGTGAGGCCGGCGTCCGCGGGGTACTGATCTACACCACCGGCTACGCAGGCGACGGGGCCCGGGGCCACGCCCGCCAAAAAGCCCTGGTGAGATTAGCGCGTAGCCACGGAATGCGCGTCATCGGGCCAGCCTCCTTCGGGCTGCTCAACAATAACCCGGGCATCCGCCTCGATGCCACTATGAGCGCCCAAGACCCCAAGCCCGGTGCGCTAGGTCTCTTTAGCCAGTCCTCAGCTATCGGAGCCATGTTCTCTAACACCGCGGTGAAACGCAACATCGGTGTCTCGTCCTTGGTCTCAGCAGGCAACCGCGCGGACGTCTCAGGCAACGACATCATGCAGTACTGGGAAGACGACGAGGCTACCGGCGTCTGCGCCCTCTACCTAGAATCAATCGGTAACCCCCGCAAATTCTCCCGCATCACCCGCAGGCTCTCCCGCGCCAAACCGGTACTGGTCGCTAAGAACGCGGTCACCGGCCAAAAACTCCCCCCGGGCCATTCCGGGCGGACCTCTATCGCACCCCCCGAAGCACTCGATGCCATGTTCAAGCAATCCGGTGTGATCAGCACCGAAACCTTTGAGAAAGTGCTCGATGTGGCCCAGGTGCTGGTCTCCCAGCCCCTACCAGCTGGCCGACGTATCGCTATCCTCTCCAACGCCTCAGCCCTGGGGCAAATTGTTGCCGATAAAGCCCAAGCCCTCAAAATCGATGTGCGAGTCACCGAATCGGCGCTCCGACTCACCAACGACGGCATTGACGGCTTAGAAGTTCTTGAAGACGTCGCAACTAGCACCCTAGAAGCATCAGATATTGACGCCGCTATTGGCATCTTCCTCACCGGCGACTCCATCGAACCCAAAGACATTGCAGGAGTGTTACAACAGGCTGGCAAACGCACTGGCAAGCCAGTAGTTGCTGCCTTCCCCGGAACACTCAACACCGCCCAAACCCTCCACGGAATCTGGGAAGACTCACAGCAGCAGCTACCTACCCCAGAGAATCCTGACGCAGCGGGGCAGTGCGCACCCACCCTACAAGAAGGACTGCCCTGCTTTGAATCCCCAGGTGCTTCCATACTGGCCCTAGCCAAAGTCATGGACTACGTCGATTGGCGAGAAAAGGAAACCGGGGCGCTCGCTACCCCCGAGAACGTGAGCCCAAAAGCTGCAGCCGCAGGCATCGCCCACCACCTAACCCAGGTGAGCGGAGAAAACCTACTAGATCTTCCTGCCCCCGCCACCGCAGAACTCCTCGCCAAGTACGGCATTAGCCTACTTCCCGAATACGGTTTTGAAACAGCCCAAGAAGCAATTGCGGCCGCAGCTACAGCAGGCGGTTACCCCGTCGTCCTTAAAACCACCGACCAGACCCTACGCCACCGCCTTGAGGTGGGCGGCGTCCGTCTAGGCATCGAAAGTGATGCCGAACTGCTCAGGGAAATAGCCCACATGCACCGGGTGCTTGAACCCTACGGCAAATTCAACCTCACCGTACAGAAACAAGCCCCAGCCGGGCACACCGCGGTACTCATCGGCATCGAAGACCCCCTCATCGGCCCCGTTATTTCCTTCGGCATGGCCGGTGACGCAACCAACCTCCTTGGCGACTGGGCCCACCGCATCCCACCCCTGACTGAGCGTGATGTGTACAAGATGGTGCGCTCACCCAAAGCAACAGCTAAACTCTTTGCCGACAAGGGCATACCCCAGGTGCGAATCGACCTACTAGAAGATTTATGCGCCCGGGTAGCCCTCATGAAAGATAACCACCCTGAGATTGCCTACCTAGAACTGAACCCGATCCTACTGGCCCACGAAACACTCACCGTGATAGGCGCCAAGATACGCCTAGGCAACCCCCAACAGCACACTGACTCCGCCCGGCGAACCATGAGTAGCTAGGGGCAAGCTGGTATGACCTAAAATGGAAGGTAAACCTAGCAGCTAGAAGAAACCTCAGAAAGAGACGAGACGATGACCCCCAGCGTAGCCGAAGCTCTCACCAGAGATATCCAGCAAGCGGGGTTTTACCCCGAACTCGTCCTCGATACGGTAGCCGAAGCCTTATCCGGACTAGCACCAACCAGCCACCTGGTCCAAGTAGAAACCCACTTCGACCAGAACGAACTGCACCGTCATATCACGGTGTTAGTCTTAGCCGGTCACATCCTTCTTGTAGCCCACCTCGATGACCAAAACCTCGACGAAAACGGCCAGCAGGTTCTCGCTCACGTATCGGTAGAAACCCTGCACGTAAGTCGGCTCCGCACCCTAACTGTCAGCTACACCTACCCCCAGCCCCAACACTATCGAACAGGTAGCCCTGTCTCAGAGGTCTCTTTACTCATCGCCTGGACCGGCTCCCAACGGCTAGATGTACAACCGGCAGAATGCCCCGACCCCGTGTGCGAAGCCGACCACGGCTACACCGGTATGAGCCCCCGCGAAGATATGCTCCTACGAGTGAGCACCCCCGCAGATGGTGCGGACGCCACCGCCCAGGCCCGCAGCTTTGCTAGGGCCCTACGCTCTGCCCACATGGCAGCCATGAACCACCAGACCCTGCCCACCACCGCAACCGTACAGGCAGGAGCCTAAAATGGGCGTCCTCACCGACTACTGCGGCAACCCCCTACCCACCGAACCTGGCTATGGCGGCAACAACCTGGCCGACCTCTTTGAATCGTGCGGCACCTTGGTCGCCCAAGGCTCCATCACCCCTGACCCCCACCCCCTGCACGGGGCCGGACGCCACGACCTCATCGGCTTAGCTGAGCGGCTGCGCTCTGCCGGGGTCGACCCCACCCGTTATCGCAGCGTCTGCCTGGTCATGGTTGACGGCTTGGGCCAGAGCCTACTATCAACCTACGGCTCCTACTCCCCCCTCTTGAAGAAGGCCACCCAGCTTGGGCCTATCCACTCAGCGGTGCCGTCAACCACGGTCGCTTCACTCAGTAGCTTCGGCACCGCAACCGCCCCGGGGTACCACGGCATGGCTGGTTATGAGGTCAAAAACCCGGCAACTGGAACCGTCATGAACCAGCTTTCAGGCTGGGATAAGACGGTAGACCCCCACATCTGGCAGCCCCACCCCACCGTTTTTGAGCGATACCAAAACCACCTAGACGTTGCAACAGTCTCGCTTAGCAAGTACGCGGGTACTGGCTTGAGTGAGGCCGGGCTACGAGGTGGGCGTTTTGTGCACGCAGGCGGGTATGGTGCCCGCACCACCTTGGCTGCTAGCCTGCTGAACTCCCGCAAGCCGTCCTTGGTTTACCTTTATTGGGGAGAAATTGATCAGACCGGCCATAAGTTCGGCACCAGCTCAGACCAATGGCTTGAGCAGCTAGAAGAGCTCAATCTTGCCCTTAAATCGCTAGCGCGTAGACTGCCGTCGCATGTGCTGCTGCTGGTGACTGCCGATCACGGCATGGTAGATGTTGACCCCCAGAACCGTATCGACTACTCAGGTGATGCTGCCCTGCTTGAGAATGTTGAGCTAACAGCCGGTGAACCCCGCATGGTGCAGCTTTACCTGAAGGACTCCAGCCCCGCGGCCCGCCAAGATACTTTGGGGCGCTGGGCAGAAGCCTGGGGGGAGCAGGCCTGGATTTTTGATACTGAAAACCTCTGTGAGGCCGGCTATTTTGGCCCGCAGGTTACGGACGAGGCCCGCCGCCGCATTGGAGATATTATCGTAGCTGCCCGCGAACCTATCGCCCTGTACGATATGCGCCATTACAAACCCCATGCCTTGCAAATGGTAGGGCAGCACGGGTCGCTAACGCTTGAGGAAACACAGGTTCCGCTGCTGATGCTACCGACTGGCTAGGCCCACCCTAAGGACGGCCGGAGTGGCCACTTGCTGGGGTAGGTCAAGAAGGAGAGTTTCTTCTGCCTGAGGTGTCTCTGCTTCAAAGGTCGGCTCCAGGTGGGGCGCCGTCTGGCCAAGAGCAAAGGCCCTGTACCTAACCTCAGGGTAGGTACAGGGCTTTAATAGATGATAAACACCCGAAGTCTAACGGCGCTGGTTACCGAAGATAATGTCATCCCAACTGGGCACACTGGTGCGCTTAGTTCGGCTGGACTTAGGGGCAGGGGCCTCATCGTCATGGCCTAGAGGCTCCTCATCAGAAGCTACTGGTTCTTTAGCGCCAGCAACCTCTTCACCAAGATCAGTTTCAAGTGCGTCGGGTTCCTTGATGCTCTCACGGTTTGATTCACGGTCGTTTGATGTAGCCTCGCTGACTTCCTCACCGCCTACTTCAACAGCGTTCGCATCAACAGCATTCGCATCAACAGGGCCCGAGTCCAGGGCAGGCTGTGGCGCTACAGCACCTTCGGCAGAGGTTTCCTCCTGCTCAACAGTCGTTTCAACTACCGGGCTAAAATCTTCACCAGCCTCAGAAACAGACTCAGCCTGCACCCCAGCAGCAGGGCGGGAGCTGCGGCGGGCACGCTCCAACAGATCAGCTAGCTTGCGCTCGCTAGCAGGGTCAAAGGAGCGCACACCGCGGCGGGCTGTCAGCTCATCAAGCAGCTCATTCTGCTCTTTCTGCTCAGGCACACTCACCCGAGTAATGCGAGGCTCAGCAACCTGAACACCGGCGGAGGACGATACCGACTGCGCAGAGGCATCGCTCACCTGCTCGCCCTGTGAGGTCACAGACTGCTTGGAAAGCCCCGGAATCGGTGCATCGTGGGAATGGTCGCGCCCCATCAAGAAGTAGGCAGCCTCATTGGAGGCATAAATGCTCTGGTTGGCAGGGTTGAAGTTCCACCGGGCAGGGAACATGACGCTGCGCGGTAAGTTGGCCTGGGCGTCCGCACCCAAATCTATATCAACCGATACGGTCCACTGGCCAGACTCCTGCTGCCAAGTGCTCCAATCCATCGGGGCCTGGGTAAAGCCATAACGCTCAGATACTGACTCAATATGCTGGTCAAGACTCTGAGCTGCCTCGCCCTGACCGGGGGCAGCAGAGATAACGGCGGTACGGGCCGTTTGAATGATGTTGGCACGCTCAGCGACAATAGGCCACTCATAGCGGCGCACCCGCTCTGGCTCCCAGCCTGATTCTGCAGCAATTTCTTCAACCGTGGCACCCTGACGGAATCGGGTCTGAATATCACGGGGGCCAAAGGCGCCACCAGCGCTACCGCCGCGTAAGGGGCTGATACGGCGGGCACGAGCAATGCTCTGCCGCAGGTTCTGGTCGATGGGCAAGAGGTAGGTTGCGCCGTCAGATGATTCGAGGACGAGGTTCTCACCATCGTCATGAATGCCAGCTAGTCGCAGTTCACGCACTGCTCGGTCTCCTTAGATGGGGCCGGGCACCACCTCCAAGACAAGGCGGTGCTCACTTCAATCTTTACACTTACTTGAAAGACTACCGGCTCAAGCTCTGCCTGAAAGCTAAAGGAGCTGGGGGAGGGGGTGAAGTTTTGAAAATACCCGATTTTTCAAGGAAAATTATCTCAAGCTCAGGAAGAACTTGAAATAAATGTCTTACCCTGCACCAACCCTCACTCAACCTATATGACTCGCTCAGAGAGAACATGAACTCTCCGCTTGCATTCTCGCAAGCAATAGTGAACAATTCTACCCGTCACCTCAACACAATCGGAGGCCCCGGCCAATACAGGGGCAACCGATATCAAGCCGGGGTGCAGGTGCCCCAGACCAGACAGAGGGGGTATCTACCCTTCGCACACCTAATACGGAGAAAACCATGGCAACCGATTACGATGCACCTCGCAAGCAAGATGAAGAGAGCAAAGACCAATCCTTTGAGGAGCTGCGTTCACGCCCCTCAGAAATGCAATCAGGTGCAGTGGACGAGGACGAAAACGCAGCAGCCGAAAGTTTTGAACTACCCGGTGCTGACCTCTCCAACGAAGAACTAAACGTTGTGGTTCTCCCCGCACAGGACGACGAATTCACCTGTGCCTCATGCTTCCTGGTGCGCCACCGCTCCCAGATCGCCCGTGAAGAGGGCGACCTCAAGTACTGCATTGAGTGCGAGAGCTAAAAGATAGAAACTCAACAGACAAGGGCGGGCCCGCGTTGTCATAACGCGGGCCCGCCCTTGGTTCTACTGAAACTTTGAAGAGAACCTACAAGCCCTAGCCTTCTTCAGATAAACCCTCATTAAGGATCGCTGCAATCTTCTCAGGGTGACGGGAGGAAGCAATCCAATAGGGGGTTGGGTCTGCCGGGTCGGTAATGTCTACCCGAATTACTGAGGTAATCCACCCCCGGAAACACATATACGCCCGCCCATCCAGTGCCGGGCCAGTAGCCAGGCGGGCATTCTCCCCACGAAAAGCGTAGGCACGGCCCACATAGTCCCGTTCGATACGGGCCCGACCAAAGCGCACCGTGCTATCAGTAATCTCTAGAGTGGGAGAGCTCCCATAGAGAATCACACCCAGCAGAAGAAAGACCACAACACCGGCAATGACCCCTGCGGTAATGCTGATAGGTGCACCCACCAGATAAGAAGCGAGACCAGCACCTACACAACCGACCCATAAGCCAAGACCCGGGGCTAGTCGTTCACGGTAGAGCACAGTGGGGGCAGTAACAGGCATAGCTTCCTTCGATACAACAAAATTCTGGGCACAGTGCCGGGGGGGCACCCAGCAGCACTGCTTCTAGTCTAAGGGGTTTTAGCCCCCGACGTGAGCGGCAGACCGGTGCATAACCCGGTACAGTAAAGAGAGTGATGAACCAGCTTAAGATTGATATCAAGATGCTCGATGAGGGGCTTGAACCCCCCGCTTACGCCCAGCCCGGGGATGCCGGAGCCGACTTGCGCTCGCGCCTGACCTTGACCCTTGCCCCGGGTGAGCGTGCCCTGGTGCCCACTGGTGTGGCAATTGCTCTGCCTGAGGGGTATGTGGGTCTGGTGCACCCGCGTTCGGGTCTGGCCGCTAAGCACGGTATTACTATTGTCAACGCCCCGGGCACCGTTGATTCGGGGTATCGCGGTGAGCTTATGGTTAGCCTGCTCAACACCGACCGTAGCCAGCCCTTTACTATCGAGCGCGGTGACCGTATCGCCCAGCTAGTGATTCAGCGGTTTGAGTCCGCTATTTTTAATGTGGTGGAGAGCTTGAGCGAAACTGAACGTGGGTCTGCCGGGTTTGGTTCCACAGGCGTACAGTAAGAGCAGTAGAGAGGCTAGGCCACTAAGGAGGCACTATGTTTGGTTTTGGTAAGAAAAAGAAGAATGCGGATACCGCCGCTACGCAGCGTGAACAGGGCACTGCAGATGCCCCTGCAGCGGGTGAGAAGAAGGGGCAGGGCAAAAGCGCCACCGAAAAAACAGCCCTAGTAGCTGGTCGTAGCAAAGCTCAGAAGCCTGCCGTAGATGCAGCTCTGCCTGTCTCCTTTGTAGAATTTACCCGTGAGAACGGCCCCTTTGACGTCACCGAGCAACGTACCGGTTCTAGCTATATTGACCTGGGTGGCTTGCTGATTAAGAGTAATCCGGGGCTGAGCCTGCGTCTTGAGGCTGACCAGAAAACTCAGCAAGTTATTGCTGTTACCCTGCAAATCGGTGAAGGCGCCCTTCAAGTGCAGGCTTTTGCGGCTCCTAAGAGCCGAGGGATTTGGGATGATATCCGTAAGGAACTATCTGAAAGTGTGCGCCGTAAGGGAGGCCAGGTCGATATTAATGATGGCCCCTTTGGGCGTCAGCTTATTTCTCGTGTGCCCGCTGAGCTTCCTGACGGCCGTAAGGGCTTCCGTGTCGCCCGTTTCGTGGGTGTTGATGGGCCGCGCTGGTTTGTGCGTGGGGTGTTCTCCGGTAAGGCTGCTTTGCCTGGGGAGAGTGCAACCGCTCTTGAAGAGGTTTTCCGCACTATTGTGGTCAACCGTGGCTCTGAGCCTATGCCTCCGCGTGATTTGCTGCCTATGCGCGTGCCCCAGCAGATTCAGGAGGCTGCTGACGCCCAGGCCGCTGCAGCTGCAGAAGCTCAGAAGAAACCTACTGTCGAGGTGCCCCGCCGCGGCCCTGAGATCACTGAAATCGGTTAGGGCCTATGCCTGAGACTGAGTCGCCCTTCACCCGGCAGCAGGTGGCCGGGCCGGTGACCCGCCTGGAAGAGTACCCGCAGCGGTTCCGTGCACGAGTCGCTGGGCGAGTAGCCAGGGTGCACATTTCGCATGTAGGGGCCACCCCCAAGTTTGAGGTGACCCTGCTGGTCGATAAGTCTAAGCCCCTGCCGCCGGCAAAGACCCACCCCATGACGGGTATGCCCATTGCAGAAACCGGTGAAGACCTGGATGACACTACCGATGTGAGCACCACTGAGGACACCTCAACCGGTCAAATCTCTGTGCTCGATGAGGAAACCGGGTTTACTACTCGCTTTAGCGTCAACCGGGCAGGGCCCCGTGTGCTCTACCCGGAGTTCCCGCCTCTAGCACCGGGTACGGTGCTGACCTTGGTATGGTTGGGTCAGCGCCAGGTGCCGGGTATAGCAGCCGGTGGCTACCTGAGGGTCTCAGGTATGCTCAGCACCCGGGAGAAGCCCCTCATGTATAACCCCCGCTATGAGATAGTTCCAATTTCTTAGCATCTACTCAAAGGACGCTGGCCCCACCTTTACAACACAAGGTGGGGCCAGCGTCCTCTGGTGTAATACTGGGTGCCAGACTAGTTAAACCGGTGAGCTAAAGAGGGCGCGGATGTCGTCCTCACCGGTGGGGGTGGTGATAAAGAAGAGTTCATCGCCGCCTTCAATGACGTCGTCTCCGCTGGGGGTAATCGGTACCCCATCGCGCAAGATGGCGGTCAAGGTGGTCTCGTAGGGCCACTGCACGTTATCTACCGTGTGACCAATGATGGGGTGGTCAGCCGGAACTGTGTATTCCACCAAAGTGGCGCTACCGGTCTTGAGGGTGATCAGGCGCACCACGTCACCGACCTCTACGGCTTCTTCCACTAGGGCTGTCATCAGCCGCGGGGTAGAAACTGCAACATCAACACCCCAGGCCTCATCAAAGAGCCACTCATTTTTGGGGTTGTTCACGCGGGCTACGGTGCGGGGCACCCCAAACTCACTGCGGGCTAAGAGAGATACAACCAGGTTGGTTTTATCGTCACCTGAGGCGGCTACAATGACGTCCGCGTTCTCAGGTTTAGCCTGCCGTAGGACGGACAGCTCACAGGCGTCCCCAATGACCCAATGGGCCCGCTGAATACCGCTGCGAGAAATAGCCTCGGGCTTAATGTCAATAATGGTGACCGTATGGCCGTGGGAGAGTAGCTCCCGGGCGCTTGAAGAGCCTACTGAGCCTGCACCAATAATGATTACTTCCACTCAAGATCCCCCTCATCCTGGCCTGCCGGGGGTGCACCTAGCACCCTGGCAATGTCGTTGATGTCTTCGGTGCGCATCATGGCGTGCACCGTATCACCTTGCTGGTAAGAGGTTTCCTTCGTTGGTAGCATGCCCTCCCCAAAGCGGGTCAGGTAGGCTACCCGCACCCCTGCGGCCTCTTCAATCTCGGTCAGGGCGTGACCAGCCCAACTCTCGTGTAACTGAAGTTCACCGAGCATGAGACGACCTGAGGCTTCACGGAAGTCACCGGCCATGGCCTGCTCAGGCAAAATACGGCGCAGTACCTGATCGGTAGACCACCGCACTGCCGCTACCGTAGGGATACCCAGACGCTGGTAGAACTCGGCACGGTTGGGGTCATAGATACGAGCGACCACATGCTGCACCCCAAAAGTTTCTCGGGCCACACGGGAGGCAATAATATTGGAGTTATCGCCAGAGGAGACAGCCGCAAAGGCATAGGCGTGTTCAACGCCGGCCCGTTTGAGGGTCTCACGGTCAAAGCCCACACCCGTGACCTTCTTGCCCGCAAAATCCTTGCGTAAGCGGCGAAATGACCTCTCATCCTGGTCAATGACAGCAACCGAATGGCCCGCATCTTCTAGGGTGTGAGCCAACATGACGCCCACACGACCGGCACCCATAATCACAAAATGGGGCACTTAGCACCTCACGACAAGACAACGAAAAATAAACACATACCCCGCAGCACAGGGGTACCTCTAGTCTACGCTTGGTGGCCCCACGACCCAACTGAGACGCCCTAGCCGGGTGGGGTACCTTCGCCGCTCACTAAAATGTGGTGTGTATAGCTGTTTTTTCCCCCTTTCAGCGACTACGGTTAGAGCCTGTGAGGAATATGAGGAGCGCGGCCACCCGCCTAATCTTTGGTGCCCCTGTCACCAGCAGGCAGGCTAAAAAAGGCAACCTGCCCAAACGCCGTGCCCTACCCCTGTTTGGGGCTGACGGTTTCTCTTCTGTGGCCTACGCTCCTGATGAAATCCTGCTGACTTTGCTCCTTGCTGGTCACGGGGCCTTAGCTTACTCGCCCCTGGTGGGGTTGGGTATCGCCCTGATTCTGCTGATTGTGGTGGGCACCTACCGGTACAACATTCAGCATGTGGGGGAGCGTGGCGACTTCGCCCTGGTCTACCAGAACCTGGGGGTAACAGCCGCGGTGGTACTGGGTGCGGCTCTCATGGTCGAATTCATGCTCACGGTTGCGGTCTCGCTCTCTTCTGCTGCCCAGTATCTTGAATCGATTACCCCCCTACTTTTGGGGCATCAAAGGCTGATAGCTTGTTCACTGATTGCCCTGGTGACTTTTATCTGCTTGCACGGCCTGAAAGTGATGCTGCGAATCTCTCACCTGCCCTCCTATATTTTTCTGGTGCTGCTGGTTACTACCATCGGGTGCGGTCTTATTGCGGACGCCACCGGCCAGCTTGGGCGCGCAGTCTCGGCTGACTACACGGTGCTGGTGCCAGAGAATACCAGCCAGGTGCTCACAACCCAGCTGGGTGTAACTCTGCTGCTGGTGAGGGCGTTTGCCTCTGGTGCTGTGGCTTTGACCGGGGTGAACACTGTGAGTAATGCGGTCAAGGCCTTCGCCCCGCCGCGCCAGCGCAACGCCGCCACTAGCCTCATGGTAATCGGCGGGATCTCTGCCCTCTCCCTTCTGGGTGTGCTCTACCTGGCCCGGCAAACCGGGGTGGTAACCGTCCTTGACCCGGCCCAGGGGCTACTGGTTGCTGGCCAAATGGTGGGGGAGGACTTCCACCAAATACCCGTTCTTCTCCAACTGACCGACGCTATCTTCCACCAGCCCCTAGCCAGCGTCCTACTCGGTGCAGCGACCATTGGGGTGCTCCTGGTCGCGGCCATGACAGCTTTCACCGGCTTCCCCATGCTGGCTACTGCCATAGCCTCCAAACAGTACCTGCCGGTGCACCTCTCAGCCCGCAGCTCCACGGCCCTCTACGCTAATGGTGTGCTGACCCTGGGGGCCAGTTCTATGCTGCTGGTGGCCATCGTCGGGCCCAACGTGCACACCCTGGTGCAAATGTATATTGTGGGAGTCTTTACCGCTCTCACCCTCACCCAATATGCGGTGCTTCGCAACCGCTGGCGCACCCAACGCATCACCCTCAATACCCAAAAACGGCGCGCCCTCTGGCGTGATATCGGCATCAGCGCAGTCGGCACTGGCGCCTCAATGACCGTGCTCGTGGTGATTGTTCTGACCAAATTCGTTCACGGTGCTTGGGTTACCGTACTGCTCATTCTTCTTCTGACCTGGCTCATGATTAAAACCAACAAACACTACAGCAGCATCGACCGGCAACTAGCCCTCTCCACGGATCCCGACCAACTAGCCGCTGACCGGGCCCTCCCCTCCCGCGTCCATGCCCTTATCTATGTTGAGCGGGTGCGCAAGCCTGTACTGCGGGCCCTGGCCTATGCGCGGGCCTCCCGCCCCTCATCCATTGAGGCTCTGCTAGTGAACGTGGATCAAGCCCGCACCCGCGAAAACATTGACACCTGGCAGGCCCTAGAACTGCCCGTAGACCTGACCGTCTTGGACTCGCCCTACCGCAACCCCGCTGCCAGCCTGCTCGAATATGTGCACCAGATGCGCCAAAAATCTCCCCGCGACGTGCTGGTGGTTTACTTGCCCGAATATGTGGCCTCCCACTGGTGGCATGGTATCTTCCAACGCCGCACCGTCCACAAGCTCAAAGCCCGCCTGCGCCACGAACCAGGTGTCGTGGTGGCCTCCGTGCCCTGGCAAATAGACCGATAAATTAGAAAACCCACCGAGCCACCCTCGAAGCGAGAAACACATGACTGACACCACCACCTCACCTGAACCTGCTATCGGTGACCTGCTAGAACTCACCCCCGAACGCCCAGCCCACGGCGGGGCCCTGGTCGCTAGAGCAGGCGACCGCGTCATCTTTGTCCGCCACGGCATCGTAGGGGAGCAGGCCACCGCCCGCATTACCGGCCGTGGCCCCAAAGGCCGCTTCTTCTTCGCAGATGTGGTCTCCGTCGATACCCCCTCACCGGAGCGCCGCCCCCACCCCTGGGCACCGGCGGACGCGCTGGCGTCTGCTCAGCCCCTGGGCGGTATGGAATACGGGCACCTGACTCTCGCAACCCAGCGGGCCTATAAGCAGCAGATTGTGAAGGAGCAGCTAGTGCGCCTGGGCGGGGTGCCTGAGAACCACCCGCTGCTGGCTAAGCTGCCGGTCCATGCCCTACCCGGTGATGAGCAGGGGCTGCACTGGCGCACCCGAGTACATTTTGCGGTGGAGCGCGAGAGCCAGCAAATCGCTATGTTCCCGCACTCTAGCTCGGTGCCCGTCCCCGTTACGGGCTTCCCCCTGGCCGATGAGCGCATCGAGGCCCTAGAGCTGCACCGGCTCAAACTAGCCGGTATTACCCGGGTTGATGTGGCGATCTCTGCCACCGATATGGTGGCCGTGGTCTTTACCGTATCTGCCCGCACCACGCCTGCGGCGGTCGCCGCGGATATTGAGGCCCAGGCCCGGGCCCTGTGGGGGCCGCTGGAAGAGCGCATGATAACCCTGGTCTTTACCGCTGAGAAAAAGGGCGGACGCCGCCGCGGCACTAAACCCGCTGACGTCATCGCTGGGGCTACCAGCCCTAACCTCCTTGAGGCTGCCACTGTTTACGCCCAGGACTTCTATTGGAACGTGGCCGCTACAGGCTTCTGGCAGATTCACCGGGCTGCCCCTGAGGTGCTGGGTAATGCGGTGCTTGAGGCAGCCGGCCTGAGAAAGGGCATGACGGTCTATGACCTTTACGCCGGTGCCGGTTTCTTCACCGCCCTAGCCGCTGACGCAGTGGGCGACAAGGGCACGGTTTTGTCGATTGAGGGATCTCCGGTGACCAGCCGCAACGCCTCCGAGAACTTTGGTGACGAGGGGCCCTCCCGAACTCACAGGTCTGAGCGGACGCGCGTGCGCGTGGAAAACGGGGACGTGGCCCAGGTGCTGGAGAAAATCAGCGGTGAAGTGGCCGAGGGCCGCTACGCTGCCCCGGATGTGGTAATTTGTGACCCCTCCCGTGAGGGTGCGGGCCGCACCGTCATGGAGCAGATTTCTGCCCTTGCACCCCAGCGGATTATCTACGTGGCCTGTGACCCGGCAGCCTTGGGCCGTGACACCGGCTACCTGCGCGCAGCAGGCTGGCGGCTTGATGCTGTTGAGGCCTTTGACATGTACCCCAACACCCACCATGTGGAGACGGTAGCTCTTTTGTCCAAACTTGATGTCGATAAGCACATAAATGTTGAAATTGAGCTGGATGAGCTTGATGCAACAAGTGATTAAAGCAAGTCTGCTTATGAGTAAATAAAAGAGTATGTACTGAAGAAATTTAGCTTTAAGGTTTCTACACTGCATATCGCACAAATTAAAAAGAAATACGGTATAGAGCTGAGAGGGGGTTATAATAAGTCAAAAAAGAAAAACAAGTTATCCCGCAATTCACACTGGAAAAAGAAGATACTGTTATGGATACCATGAAGGAACTTTAAAATGATGCAATAAAGAGAGAGGGTGTTTATAAGATTGATGATAAAAATAATCTTGTTTCCAATGAGTCTTTTATTCAAGTATCCTAACTGCCTTCTTACATTCATGCTCGGCATAGAAACGGGAATACTATATTTACTGATGATATTTTGTATATTTGGAGCCATAGCATTTTTTACAAAAAGAAGTTAGCATTGGTGTAGAAGCATTAATTATTTGATTTTTAGTTAGTCCTTACGGAATACCGATGGTGGAGTGGGAGCAGCTGTTGTAGTGTTCTTAGAAGGTGTAAATAGGAAAATAAGGTCAATTTAAATCAAAACATTAATGAATTAGAAAGAAGGTTAATTTTTGCGAACATACGAAAATAAAGAACAACTAAAAGCTGAAATAGGTAAAACATTTGAGAAGTATATTTCAGAATTTGATATTATTCCAGAAAATTTAAAAGATAAGAGAGTTGATGGAGCCGATAGAACTCCAGCAGAAAACCTTGCCTATCAGGTTGGCTGGACAAGTTTGGTTCTTAAATGGGAAGAAGATGAAAGAAAGGGGCTTCAAGTAAAAACACCATCGGATGAATTTAAATGGAATCAACTCGGTGAATTATATCAGTCATTCACGGATACCTACGCTCATTTATCTTTGGAAGAGTTGAAAGCAAAATTAAATGAGAATATTAATTCTATTTATATTATGATTGATTCGTTGAGTGAGGAAGAATTATTTGAACCGCATATGAGAAACTGGGCTGATGAAGCGACTAAAACAGCGACTTGGGAAGTGTATAAGTTTATTCATGTAAATACTGTTGCACCTTTTGGAACTTTCAGAACTAAAATCAGAAAATGGAAGAAAATAGTATTATGAGGGTTATTCAAAACCACACCAGAGAAACCGTTGCCCCACAAACCCATAACTACCAGCAACTCACCACCCTACAAGAAGCCCCCAACAACCACCTGACACCGCGAAAAAATCAACAAAAACCCAGGAAACTTACCCTAACCCACCCCTAGAACAAGGCACTCAAAGCACCAGGTTCACTGGTCATCAACAGCACACTGGTACCGGTCTGGAACTGGCGAGGTGAAATAAACTTTTCAGGCAAAGATAAACGTGCTGGCTACAACCACCAGATCATCTGCACCATTGATGGCAGGCTCCTTGTCATTACTGACCGGCTACCTGGTGCTTGGCATGATGTTTATGCCGCCAAGGAGCACGGTCTTACATAAGTATGTGGAGGAGATGACCCTTGTTGATAGGGGCTACCGTCGGGTTGAGGTTGTTGCCCCCCCTGCTCAGTGTAAGCCTGGGGTGAAAACGCTCACTCGAGGCTGTAAAGGAGATAGCAGCCGTATTGTCGATAAGCTGTGAGTGGTGGTGGAACGCGTTATCGTGCAAGTGAAGATTTGGGGTGTTTTGTGTTCGGGTTTTCGGCGGCTGCTTGGGGTGTGTGGGCGGGTTTTTCGGTGGTGAGGGGGTGTGTTTCTTTGTTGTTGGGCACCCCTTATGAAGAACCCTCATAGGTTTGGACAATGATGAACAAGTGGAAACCTTGGCGGTATTTAGCCGGTACGAGGCTTAGCGGTTTCCGGAAAAGACCACCAAAATCAGAGAAACCCACCTAGTTCAAGTTTGGTGGGTTTTCTGATGTAGATGGTACCTACCCCCACTACGGGGCGAGGCGGGTGGGGTAGGAGCCAGGGGTTAGCTCAGGCGGTCGGTCTGGTCGTCCCATTCGGCTGCCATAGGGCGCAGGGCACCTTCCTTAGCGCGAGCATGGTGGCCGCAGAAGAGCAAATCCAGGCCAGAGCTCATCACCACACGCACATAGGCCTGAGCGCCGCAGGCATCGCAACGGTCAGCAGCAGTCAATTCGCGGCGGGTCTCAAGAGTTGCACTCATGGTAGCTCCTTTCAAAAGCTTTCCTTCTACTCTCTATCCAACCACCGGCCCGGCCGCGTCCGCACGTCCTTTCGCCCAGAGCACGAAACCCTTGCCCGCCAACCGGGTAGGGGCCGTGGCCCGTGCCGCCAAAGACCCTGCCACCCGAACACCTGTACTACACTAGATAGGCACACCGTCCACACCTGCAGGAGAGTTTCGTGGCAGCAAACAACTACACCGCCCGCAACCTATCGGTGCTCGAAGGCCTCGAAGCCGTACGCAAACGCCCCGGCATGTACATTGGCTCCACCGACTCACGCGGCCTCATGCACTGCCTCTGGGAAATTATCGACAACTCAGTTGATGAAGCCTTAGCCGGGTACGGGCAGTCCATCCAGGTCATCCTCTATAAGGACGGCTCCGTTGAGGTGCAAGATGACGGCCGCGGCGTGCCCACCGACATTGAACCCCGCACCGGCCTCTCCGGTGTGGAAGTGGTCTATACCAAATTGCACGCTGGTGGTAAATTCGGTGGCGGCTCCTACACTGCCTCAGGTGGTCTGCACGGTGTGGGCGCCTCGGTCGTGAACGCCCTCTCCTCCCGCCTTGATGTGCAGGTAGACCGCGGCGGCAAAACCTACCAGATGAGCTTCCGCCACGGCATTCCCGGTATTTTCGAAGGCACCCGCACCCCCAAACCCGATGCCCCTTTCACCGCCTCCGCCGACGCCCTACAGGTAGTAGGTAAAGCCAAACGCGGAGTCACCGGCACCCGGGTTCGCTACTGGGCTGACCCCATGATTTTCACCCCGGACGCCCGGTTCAGCTACGAAAACCTGGCCGCCCGTGCTCGCCAAACCGCCTTCCTGATCCCTGGGCTGCGTATTGCTGTGCGCGATGAACGCCGCCTGCCTGGCACCCCCGGCGAGTTTGAAACCGTTGAGGAAGTCTTCCAGCATGACGGTGGTATCGCAGAATTTGTGGACTACTTGGCCCATGACCAGGCTGTGACCGATATTTGGCGTTTCACCGGTACCGACACCTTCACTGAGACCGTCCCCGTGCTGGATGCTGAAGGCCACTCCCAGCTCACCGAAGTAGAGCGCGAGTGCGAGGTTGATGTTGCCCTGCGCTGGGGCACTGGTTACGAAACCAAGCTGCGCACCTTCGTCAATATCATCGCTACCCCTAAGGGCGGTACCCACCAGACCGGGTTTGAGCAGGGGCTGCTCAGAACCTTCCGCAAGCACATTGCCGATAATGCGCGTAAATTCAAGGCCGGCACCGACAAAATTGAAAAGGACGACGTGCTGGCAGGTCTGACCGCTGTGCTGACCGTGCGTCTGGCTGAGCCCCAGTTTGAGGGGCAAACTAAGGAGATTCTGGGCACCCCGGCGGTGCGTCAGATTGTTTCTAAGGTGGTAGCCAAGCAACTAGCTGCCAAGTTGAACTCTACAGCCCGGGGCGAGAAAACCCAGGCGGCAGCTGTCTCTGAGAAGGTTGTTGCTGAGATGAAGTCGCGTATTTCGGCGCGAGTTCATAAGGAAACCCAGCGTCGTAAGAACGCCCTGGAAACTTCGTCCATGCCCACCAAGCTCGTAGACTGCCGCTCTACTGATGTTGAGAAGTCTGAACTTTTCATCGTTGAGGGTGACTCGGCCTTGGGCACTGCCCGCCTGGCCCGCTCATCTACCTACCAGGCGCTGCTGCCTATTCGCGGCAAGATTTTGAACGTGCAGAAGGCCTCCCTGACCGACATGCTAGCTAACGCTGAGTGTGCCGCCATTATCCAGGTGATTGGTGCAGGCTCAGGGCGCACCTTTGACCTGGAGAGCAAACGCTACAACAAGATTATTATGATGACAGATGCGGACGTAGACGGTGCCCACATTCGTACCCTACTGCTGACTCTCTTCTACCGTTATATGCGTCCGCTGGTAGAAGCTGGCCATGTCTACGCTGCTGTGCCGCCCCTGCACCGGGTTGAGGTGATCAACCGGGGTAAGGCTAACGAGATGGTCTACACCTACTCCGAGAAGGAACTACACGAGCTGCTGGGCCGTATTGAGGCCGAGGGTAAGAGCTATAAGGAACCTATCCAGCGTTATAAGGGTCTAGGTGAGATGGACGCTGACCAGTTGGCGGAGACCACCATGGACCCCCGCCACCGTATGCTGCGCCGGGTACGGGTTGAGGACGCTGAGGCTGCCGAGCGTGCCTTTACCCTCTTGATGGGTTCTGAGGTGGCCCCGCGTAAGGACTTTATTATCCGTGGTGCCGCCCAGCTTGACCACACTGCGATTGATGCCTAGGGCTTCTTATAGTTAGCAGGGGTGAGGTATTGCTGAGGGCCTGGGGCATGTCATATAACCGCAAATGTGTATGATATTCATCACTCTTTAGGGCCTGTGGATTTGGTTTTAGGGGCTAGCTTTTACCCTCAGGTTGGGTTTTTGAAAAAAGAGGACGGCCCCGCCCGGCTCTACCTGATGGGTTAGGGGAGAGGTGCTTGCCCCGGTGTGACTATGACAAAGTGTCACTAACACCGGTTTGAGAAGATGTGAGCTGTCGTCTTCTACCTAGTCAGAGATAGCCTTAGCGTGAAAGTGACCTTTAGTGAAGCGTCAAATTCTCTGGTGGGGGGAGTCACAAACACCCTAACGACACACTCACAGAAGCCAGCTATCCTAGAGCACAACACACCCGCACCGTTGCCTTGTGTTTATGGCATAGTTGCCAGCCTGCTAACGGTGCACCACTTTAACACTCAAGGAAATCAATGGATCCCCTCGAAATAGCGCGGTGGCAATTCGGTATCACCACCGTCTACCACTTCATGATGGTTCCGCTGACCCTAGGCCTGGGTGCCGTTGTAGCTGGCTTCTACATCGCCTACGTGCGAACCAAGAAGCACGAATACAAGCGCATGACCAAGTTCTGGGGCAAGCTCTACCTCATCAACTTCATCATGGGCGTTGCAACCGGCCTCGTCCAAGAATTCCAGTTTGGCATGGCCTGGAGCGAATACTCCCGCTTCGTGGGCGACGTTTTCGGCGCGCCCCTAGCCATGGAAGGCCTACTAGCCTTCTTCGTAGAGTCCACCTTCTTAGGCCTCTTCATCTTCGGCTGGGACAAACTCTCACCCAAGGTACACGCAGCCTGCCTGGTCATCGCAGTAGCCGCCTCCTGGCTCTCTGCCTACTTCATCATCGTGGCCAACTCCTGGATGCAGCACCCCGTAGGTGTTGAAATGATTGATGGCCGCCCCGTTATGACCGACGTCTTAGCAGTGCTAACCAACAACACCGCCATGGTTGCCTACCCGCACGCCATCTTCGGCTCCCTTCAGGTTGCCGGTGGCTTCCTTGTCGGTATCGCCTGGTACAAGCTCTGGAAGCGTCGCCGCGATGGCATCGACACCATCGGTGACAACGGCAAGGTTATCGTCGGTGAAATCAGCGAAGGCGCCCGCGACCGCGCCGACTTCACCGTCTGGTTCAAGTCCCTACGCATCGGCGCTATCGTCGGTCTGCTGGCCTTTGTTGGCACCGGTATCACCGGCCACCAGCAGGCTCAGCTCATGATTCAGCAGCAGCCCATGAAAATGGCAGCAGCCGAAGCCGCCTGCCACGACGGTACTGGCTTCTCCCTCTTCTCCCTCTCATCTCCCGGTGCGCAGGACTGCGACCAGGTCCAGGCTGTTATCGAAATTCCCGGCCTGCTCTCCTTCCTGGCCTACGACAACTTCACCACCGACGTCCCCGGCATCACCACCTTGCTCCCTCAGTACAAGGAAGCCTACGGCGGCACCATCCCCGATAACCCCGAAATCTACGGTGAACGCGCCGGCACTGAGGTTGATTTCCTGCCCCTGATGGAGGTCACCTACTACGGCTTCCGCGGCATGATCACCCTCGGCGGCATCAGCGCCCTCTCCTTCCTCTACGTCTTGTGGGTAACCCGCAAGAAGGGTGAAGGTACCGTACCTGAAGCCAAATGGATCACTAACCTAGCTATCGTGGGCATCCTGGCACCCTTCGGTGCCAACGCCACCGGCTGGATCTTCACCGAAATGGGCCGCCAGCCCTTCGTCGTTGCCCCCAACCCCGACGGCAACCCCGCCCTGATGATGTTCACCGCAGCAGCCGTCTCACCCGGTGTATCTGGCTACGAGATTCTCTTCTCGCTCATTTCTCTGGGCCTGATTTACGGCATCCTCATGGTCGTGGAAGTCTACCTGCTCGCCAAGTACGTCAAGGCCGGTGTGGTGGCATCTATGCCCGAGCTGGTTGAAGACCCACACACAACTGACGAGAAGAACGACCGCGACGTACTCGCGTTCGCCTACTAAGAAAGGGGCTTACACACATGTTTGAGCTTTTTGCTGACCAGCCTCTTCTGCCGACTCTCTGGTTCGCAGTCATCGGCTTCTTCTGGGTGGGGTACATCATTCTGGACGGCTTCGACCTGGGCGTAGGTATGCTCATGAGCCGCATCTTTGCCAAGAATGAGAAAGAACGCCGCCTCCTACTGAACACCATCGGCCCTGTCTGGGACGGAAACGAAGTGTGGGTTGTTACCGCTGGCGCTGCTACCTTCGCAGCTTTCCCCCTCTGGTACGCCTCCCTCTTCTCAGCCCTCTACATTCCGCTAACCCTTGCCCTGCTAGCCCTGATTTTCCGTGCAGTAGCTATCGAATATCGCGGCAAGAAGGACTCCGAGCAGTGGATTGCAGGCTGGACCGTAGCCATCTCGGTCGGTTCTTTCTTCATCGCCTTCCTGGTCGGTGCCCTGCTGGCACTGACCTCAACCGGTCTGCCCGTCAACGCTAACGGTGACCGCGTAGGCGGTGCCTTCGCCTGGCTGACCCCCGCCGTAGTGATGGGTGGCCTAGCCATGGTCGGTGTTTCCCTGGTCATGGGCCTGGCCTTCATCGCCCTAAAGACTGACGGCGAGGTACGCCACCGTGCAGGTGCGGCCCTCACCAAGCTCTCACCGGTACTGGTACTGCCCGTTGTGGTTTGGGTTCTCTACATGCAGGTGACCACCGGTAACGGTATCTCCTACACCCTCACAGCACTTGCCGTCCTCGCTCTGCTAATCGGCTGGTTCTTTGCCAGCCGCAAGCAGGAGGGCAAGGCCTTCACCGGCTTTGCAGCCTTCATCGGTCTAGGCGTACTAGCTATCTTCTTGGCCCTGTACCCCAACGTCATGCCCTCCACCCTAGATGAGGCATACAACCTCACCATCGCCAACGCGTCAAGCTCCGAGTACACCCTGAGCGTGATGAGCTGGGTTGCTCTCTTCGGCATCCCGATTCTGTTGGTTTACCAGGGCTGGACCTACTGGGTCTTCCGCAAGCGCCTGCGCGTTGAAAGCATCCCTGATGCCCATGACGCCACCGAGCTGGCTACCCGTGCCACTCGCACAAGCGCCCACAAGGCATAGGCCAGAGCCCAAGGCACATCAAAGATAAGGACGCCGGGAGTAGTTCCCGGCGTCCTTTCGCCTACTCAGGGTGGGCAGATGTGCTCATACCCACGGCCCAGCTCATGAACCTGGGTCTACCCGGTTGGAAAGTTACCACTAGAATAGTGAACAAACTGTTCGCGGCACCAAGGACACTATTGAGAATGACTGCTCCCAGAACGAGCAAGCGGCCCCCGCTGGGCCCCCACGCCAAGAGAAACCTCACCGTTTTCGCGGTGCTTACCGCCCTCAAAACACTGGCTCTCATTGTCTTTGCCGCAGTGCTGGGCACTGCCATCACCCTGCTAGCCCGCATGACCTACGCGGTGTTCTACGAGGGCAAAACCTACGAGTCTGCCCACGCCGAGCAGCTTGCCGTCTTCGCCGGAAACGGCCAAGCCCAACTGACCGGCATCTTTTTCGCCACCCCCTTCATGCAACCGGGATTACTTTCGCTGGCAATCACCGGCGCCCTTGCACTTGTGGTTCGTGCGGCAGCTGACTGGTCTTTGAGCTTCTACGCCCAACAGGCAGCAGCGGGGGCTAAAACTACCATCCGCCGCAAACTGATTCGCCGCGTCCTTGCCACCGGTGGTATTGACACCCCCGACGGCACCGGTGCCACCGCCGTGCTTCTTTCCCGTGGTCTTAACGCCCTAGATGACTACTACACCAAAACCCTCACAGCATTTGTCTCAACAGCTGTAGTGCCCACCCTGCTTCTCGTTTTCATTGCCTTCTACGACTGGGTATCAGCCCTGGTCATTCTCTGCACCCTGCCGCTGATTCCCCTCTTCATGGTGCTCATTGGCCGTACCACCGCAGAAGATACCGCCCGCGCCCAGCGCGATTTGCTGCGCCTCTCCGATCACATCGTCGAACTGGTCAAGGGCCTACCTGTACTGGTGGGCCTGGGCCGTTCACGCGCCCAGTCAAAAGCACTAGGGGATCTAGGGGAGCGCTACCGCAAAGCCACCATGTACACCCTACGGTCAGCCTTCCTTTCCTCCCTGGCCTTGGAACTCATCACCACTATCTCGGTGGCCCTGGTTGCTGTGCTCATTGGCCTGCGCCTGGTTGAAGGAAACCTGGGGTTAGACCTTGCTCTCTTCGCCCTACTCCTGGCCCCTGAGTGCTACCAGCCCCTGCGTGATGTGGGAACCGCCTACCACCAGTCTGAGGACGGCGTTGCAGCCCTGCGCCGTGCCGAGACCATCATCAACCAGCCCATCCCACACGCCACTGTCGCCCCCGGCGGTGACCGCCTCTCGGTCCGTCAGCTCTCCGTGGCCTACCCTGGGCGCGAGCGCACCCTCACCGGTGTCAGTTTCACCCTACGACACGGCACCACCACCGCTATCACCGGCCCCTCAGGCTGCGGCAAAACCACCCTGCTCTCCGTCCTCGGCGGGGCCCTGCGCAACGACCTGGTACCCACCGGCACTACCGAACCAGTACACGTCTCTGGCCTCGTATCAGGCACCGGCGCCACCGTCTGGATTAGCCAATCACCCACCTTCATTGCCCCCACCGCCCTGGCTGAGGTTGCCCTCTACGCCACCGTCACCCGCGGCGAAGGCGCTCTAGAAGGCATCAACTATGCCTCAACCCTGCTCGATGATGCAGTCTCTTTCACCGAGGAAGACCGGAACTACTTCACTTCCTTCCTCCGCTCGGTAGGGTTAGCTGACCTCGCTAACCTCCCCCCTGAGGCACTTTCTGCCGGGCAGATGCGCCGCCTAGCTATCGCCCGCGCCCTGGCACGAGTTGCCACCTTACAGGCACAAGAAGAGCGCGTCACTGTGCTCATCGACGAACCCACAGCCCACCTTGACCCAGTCTCAGCAGCCAAGGTAAACGTCGCCCTAGCCGCCCTGCAGGAGACCGGGGCAACCCTCATTATCGTCACTCACGACACCGCCCTTGCTACTGCCACCAACAACCTGCTCCAGGCCACCCCCAAGGCCCACGGCTTCACCTGGGACCTCTCGCCCCAGAACGCAGCCGGCCTGGGCGGCTACGCCCTAGCAACCCTGGCCGATGCTGTAGCCACCGGCGAACTCGAAGATTCAGCCCCTGCGGTAGCTACCAAGCCCCCCACCTCACCTGAGCCAAGAGAGGTCGGTTCTGCGGGCGTCCTTAAAACCCTGCGACACCTGGGGGAGCTCACCGGCATCACCAAACGCGATATGGCCCTGCCGATTCTGCTATCGGTACTCACCGTGGTCTTTGCTGTCAGCCTCACCGCCCTCTCTGGCTGGCTGATTGTGCGCGCTGCTGAGCAGCCAGCCATGATGTACCTGCTGGTGGCTGTGACCGGCGTGCGCTTCTTTGGTCTAGGCCGGGCCACCTCCCGCTATGCCGAGCGCCTGCGCACCCATAACCTGGTGCTAGAGGCAGCTAACACCCTGCGCGTGCGTGCCTGGGACGCCGCTGGCCGCAGTGTACTCTCAGTGCGCTCTTTGCTCCGTGGCGACAAGATCCTTGACCGACTGGTTGGCGATATTGATGAGTTACGCGACGCTATCCCGCGCGTGGTTCTACCCGTTGCCTCCCACCTGATTGTCATGCTGCTGGTGCTGGGTGTGACTGCCTGGGCTACCCCGCAGGCCCTGCTACCGGTGGCAATTGCGGTGGTGGTTTCCACCTGTATTCTCCCGGCAATAGTCTTGCGGGCAGATCAGCGTGCTGATGCCGTCGCCCGCGGCGAAACCTCAGCCATGCTGCGCTTAGGCGTCTCAGCCCTAGATGCTGCTACCGACCTGCACAATAACGGCCTAGACCAGACCGTTGCTCTGGCTGTGTCACGTCAGGACGGCTACGCCCAGTCCTCCTATCTGAGAAGTTCCCGCGCTATCGGTGTGGGCCAGGGTCTAATGGTTGTGACCTGGTGGGGTGCCGCCTTGGCTGTGATTGCCAGTATCTGGCCTGCCGTTGAAGCCGGTAACGTGACTGCCCCGACTGCCGCTATCGTCATTTTGATGATGACCGGCCTCTTTGAGACCACTGCCTCCCACCTAGAAGCTGTACGCGGCTGGCCGGCCTTTGCCACCCTAGTAGCCCGCACCCGGTCTCACTTCGACACTGTCGATACCGCTGCGGCAGATGAGAGCGCGGACGCCGGTGCTGGCGAAATCAGAGACATCCTGGGGGACCCCGGTATTGGGGCTAAGAACCGGGCTGCTCACAGCTCCATCACTCTCGACCTTGAGTCTTTAGCTACCCGCTGGCCCGATATGGATCAGCCTGTCTTTACCGGGCTTTCAGCGTCTGTCTCTTCAGGGCAATGGCTGGGTATCACCGGCCCCTCAGGCTCCGGTAAGACCACTGCTCTTGCTACCCTCTTGGGCTTCCTCCCCGTTGAGCAGGGCCAGATTCGGGTCAACGGCCGCACCTTTGACGCCCAGTCTTTGCGCGGCTACGCGGCCTGGTGCCCCCAATCGGCCTATATCTTTGAATCCACTATCGCCAATAACCTGGCGATTGCCCGTTCAGCCGATGAGCGCCCCACCGATGAGGAAATGTACGAGGTGCTCAACCGGGTAGGCCTCGGCGATTTTGTGCGCTCCTTACCTGCCGGGTTGCAGACCCTAGTGGGAGCTGGTGGTTCTTATGTCTCCGGTGGTCAGCGTCAGCGTATCGCCATTGCCCGCACCCTACTGGTTGATTCGCCCCTGCTACTGATGGACGAGCCGACCGCTCACCTGGACGCCCCAGCCGCCGTGGCCCTCATTAACGAGGTTGCCCGAGGCACCAAGGGCACCCCCGGCCAGAAGGTTTCGGGTAAGACCAAGCTACCTGCGGTCGTCCTGGTCTCACACCGGACCGAAGACATCACCGCCTGCGATACCGTGGTCAAGCTTCGATAGGTACACAGAGAAAAGCCCACCTAGTACAATCCCGTGCAGGGAAAGAACTAGGTGGGCTTTTATGTGGGTCTTACCGGCTAGAAGAGAGCGTTCTCCTCCACCTCGGCCGATATCTCACCCTCCGCCTGAGCCTTACCCTCTGCCTGAGCCTTACCCTCTGCCTGATCCTTACCCTCTGCCTGAGTCTCAGGCTGGTTGGTGGGTTCTTTTGCTGTAACTGATGCCGGAGCCGGGGACGTCAGCTCCTGGTAGTTGGGGCCAATAGCGTCGATGCCCTGGGCTAGTAGCACCCCGGATCCATCACGGGGGCCGAACTCAGTGGGCAGGGTACGGGCAACACCTGCGGCCGAAACTGCCTTAGCCGGGCCAACACCCACCCAGGCCAGGGCTAGGGAAGATTCGCCCTTGAGGAAGCGGTGGGCGCGCATACCACCGGTTGCTCGCCCCTTCTGGGGGAACTCGGTAAGTTCAGTGACCTTGGCGGTAGCTCCTTCCTCGCCGCCGTCAGTGATGGTAACGACCTGGGCGTCCGTACCCGGTGCGGTGACACCAAAAGCAATAACCTTATCGTCCTCGGCTACCTTCATGCCCGCCATGCCGCCACCGGTACGACCCTGGGGGCGCACCTTAGCCGCATCAAAGGTAAGCAGCTTGGCTTGCTCTGTGATGAAGGTAAGGAGCGCATCGTTGGAGTCGCAGACCGCCAGGCCGATCACAGAATCCTTGGGTTTGAGCTTCATAATCTCAAACTCGGTGGCATTGAGCGGGTAATCGGGGTTGACTCGTTTGACCACGCCGCGTTCTGTGGCCAGGGCCAGAATGGAGTTGAGCGGAGCCAAACCTACCAGCTTTTCCCCACGGGCTAGGGTGATGACGTCCGTAGCCTTAACCCCGCTGGCGAGCTGGGGTGCACCTGCTGTTTCTTCAAGAACCGGCAGATCAATGACAGGTACACGAATCAGGCGGCCCGTTGAGGTAACGGCACCAATTTCACCGCGGGCACTGGTAGGCACCAGGGAGAGGTAAGCATCGTGTTTGATACGTTTACCTGGGTCAAGCAGGGGCTGGCGCTGGCCTTTAACCCCCTTAGTGCGCCCCAGCTGCCCTGATGTGGAGAGCAGAACCCAGCAGGGATCGTCCGCAATTTCCAGGGAGAGGCCGGCCTCCTTCTTGGCCTTGGAGGCGGAGGCTGAGAGGGCGGCAACCGCGTCGGCTAGCTCGTCCTTGGTCACAATCTTGGTGCGGCGGTCGGTGCCGTACTGGTCGGCAACCTGCTGCAGTTCCTCTGAGACCAGGGCGCGGAGCTTAGCGTCAGAGCCAAGAATCTCTTCAAGGGACGCAATTTCAGCTAACAGGTCATCACGCTCAGCCTCAAGTTCGATGCGGGAATACTTGGTGAGCTGGCGCAGGCGCAGCTCCAGAATGTGGTTGGCTTGCACCTCACTCAAATCGTAGATTTGCATGAGGCGCTCACGGGCCTGGGCGGTTTCATCTGATGAGCGAATAATCTGGATAACCTCGTCAATATCGACAATGGCCACCAGCAGGCCTTCAACCAGGTGCAGGCGGTCGCGGCGCTTGCCCAGGCGGTAGTTGGTGCGGCGGCGCACGACATCCAGGCGGTGATTGACGTAGACGTGCAGCAGATCGAGCAGGCCCAGAGTCTGGGGCTGGCCCTCAACCAGGGCCACGTTATTAATGCCGAAAGAATCTTCCAGCGGGGTGTGCTTGTAGAGGGCAGCCAGCACGGCCTTGGGGTTGAAGCCGTTCTTGATTTCAATGACCATGCGTAGACCGTTTTTGCGGTCGGTTAGGTCTACAACGTCAGAGATGCCCTGTAGTTTTTTGGAGTTGACGCCGTCCTTGATTTTTTCAATGACCTTCTCAGGGCCAACCAGGTAGGGCAGCTCGGTCACCACAATGCCTTGTTTGCGGGCGGTGACCTGTTCGATGGAGACCTTGGCGCGGGTCTTGAAGATGCCGCGGCCCTTTTCGTAGGCGTCTTTAATGCCGGTGGTGCCCACAATGGTGCCGCCGGAGGGAAGGTCTGGGCCGGGCACCAGCTTCATGATGTCTTTGAGGGTGGCATCGGGGTGATCGAGCAGGTGGCGGGCTGCCGCAATGACCTCGCGCAGGTTGTGTGGGGCCATGTTGGTGGCCATACCCACGGCAATACCGGCTGAGCCATTGACCAGCAGGTTGGGGTAGGCAGCAGGCAGGACGGCCGGTTGCATGAACTGGTTGTCGTAGTTGGGTACGAAGTCCACGACATCTTCATCCAGGTTGGCGGTCATAGCCAGGGCTGCCGGGGCCATGCGAACCTCGGTGTAGCGGGAGGCCGCCGGGCCATCGTCCAGGGAGCCGAAGTTGCCGTGCCCATCGACCACTGGTAGGCGCATAGAGAAGGGTTGGGCCAGTCGCACCATAGCATCGTAGATGGCGCCGTCACCGTGGGGGTGCAGCTTACCCATGACTTCGCCGATCACGCGGGCACTCTTGACGTGGCCCTTCTCTGGGCGCAAGCCCATCTGCTGCATCATGTAGAGGATGCGGCGCTGCACGGGCTTGAGGCCATCGCGGGCGTCGGGCAGAGCACGGGAGTAGATGACCGAGTAGGAGTATTCCAGGAAGCTGGTTTCCATCTCGCTGGTCACGTCGATATCGACGATATTTTCCACGACGTCGGTGGGGTAGTCATCGTGCGCGGTGGTGCGGCGAGCCATCGAGACCTCTTCCTTGGAATTCGAACATAGGTTCGTTTATTCTACCGTGAAAGGGGCCTGCTGGCAGGTTAGCTAGTGGCTTTAGCAGGTGCGAGCAGGCACAAAGAGCCCGTAGACGCCCAGCACCCCGAGACCTAGGACGGCCACACCGAATGGAACAGCTGTAGGGGAGTGGTCAGCACCGCTGGTCATAAAGGTATCAGCCAGGCCCATGCCCATATGCCAGCCCCAACCCAGGGAGAGCAGGAAGCAAGCGGCAGCTACAGCAAGAGAGCAGAAGCCGATAGCTCGCTTTGTGCTGTAAGAGGCCATGCCCCGCAACCACTCGTGCACGTTCGGCAGAGCTGCTAAAAGCAACGCAGCCATAAGGCCCCACACCATCACGACAGCGAGGTTAAACTCTTGAGACTCCTTCAGCAGGCTGTAAATCTCGCTGAGGGTGTAGCCCGGAGCCCTTGCCATTGGGTCCCACCAGAAAACATGTAGGCCGTAGTAGATAGCTAGTACCAGCCCGAGCACGCAAAAGGTAAGAGACAGGCGGACGCCCGGGGTCGGCTTTGCCTCTAGCATCTGAGGGCTGCTCGTAGGGGCGCTCTGACTGCGGAATATCTCTGTGATACCAACACCCAGCAGAGAAACCAGGCCCATGCAGAAAGAAAGGACAACAGTCCAGGTCAGCGGGGAAGCAAAGCTGTTGAATACCGATTCGGGTAGAACCCAGGCTACTGAGAGCGATAGAGCAAAGAGTACGGCAACGCCAATGGTAAGCCACCGAAAAATTACGTTCAGGGAGGCGGCTACCCGGTGGGGCTGGGCTGGCTGGTGGGATTGGGGGCGTACTGTCATAATCTCTATCCTATTTCTCTGGTGTCGGGTGCAATATATTAACGGCATATTTTCCTTGCCGAAGCCGAAAAATCGCGCCTCAGGTGGGGCGGGCGTCCGCGCCTATAAAGAAGTAAACGAAACATTTGCTTACGACCCGTCCTCAAAATATGTGAACAACGTGATACCCGGTACACTGAAAAGCAATGGCCTCGTACCCACCGGATCAGCAATAAGCACCACCCACCCGCACTATAAACGCGGCGGTACCAGCCGGTGCACGAGCCAATCGCAAGACAGTGTCGAGAGGAGTCCCACACATGAGCACTGTGGATAGCTTCGGTTCAAAAGACGTACTTTCCGTCAACGGAACCGACTATGAAATTTTCCGTCTAAAGGCAGTAGAAGGCTCACAGAAGCTGCCCTACTCCCTGAAGGTTCTCCTTGAAAACCTTCTGCGCACCGAAGACGGTGCCAACATCACCGAAGGCCACATTAAGGCCCTAGCCAACTGGGATCCTTCTGCGGAACCCGATACCGAAATCCAGTTCACCCCCGCCCGCGTCATCATGCAGGACTTCACCGGCGTCCCTTGCATCGTTGACCTTGCCACCATGCGCGAAGCCGTCAAAGAACTAGGCGGCAACCCCTCAAAGATTAACCCCCTGGCCCCTGCCGAACTGGTCATTGACCACTCCGTGCAAATCGATACCTTCGGCACCGCCGACGCTATCACCCGCAACATGGACATCGAATACCAGCGCAACGGTGAACGCTACAAGTTCCTGCGCTGGGGCCAGACCGCCTTCGACGACTTCAAGGTCGTCCCCCCTGGCATGGGTATCGTGCACCAGGTCAACATCGAATACCTGGCCCGCACCATCATGGCCCGCGAAGTAGAGGGCGTACTGCGCGCCTACCCCGACACCGTCGTAGGCACCGACTCCCACACCACCATGGTCAACGGCCTGGGCGTCCTCGGCTGGGGTGTTGGCGGTATCGAAGCTGAAGCAGCAATGCTCGGCCAGCCCGTCTCCATGCTGATTCCCCGCGTCGTCGGCTTCAAACTCACCGGCTCCATCCCCTCCGGCGCCACCGCAACCGACGTCGTCCTTACCATCACCGAGATGCTGCGCGAACACGGCGTTGTGGGCAAATTCGTTGAATTTTACGGTGAAGGCGTAGGCCAGGTGCCCCTAGCCAACCGTGCAACCATCGGTAACATGAGCCCCGAATTCGGTTCGACCGCCGCCATGTTCCCCATCGACGAGAAAACCCTCGAATACCTGCGCCTAACCGGCCGCAGCGAAGAGCAAGTCGCTCTGGTTGAGGCCTACACCAAGGAACAGGGCCTCTGGCACGACCCTGCCGCTGACGTCGAATACTCCGAGTACCTGGAACTGGACCTCTCCACCGTGGTCCCCTCCATCGCAGGGCCCAAGCGCCCCCAGGACCGCATCCTGCTCTCAGAGGCCAAGAACCAGTACGCATCAGACATCAAGAACTACGCCAAGGACGGGGAAACCGACAAGTCTGTTGAGGTCTCCATGGCCGATGGCCGCGAGTTTGAGCTCAAGAACGGCGCGGTCTCCATCGCCTCGATTACTTCTTGCACCAACACCTCCAACCCTTCTGTCATGATGGCTGCAGGTGTGCTGGCCCGCAACGCCGCCGCCAAGGGCCTGACCGCTAAGCCCTGGGTCAAGACCTCTATTGCCCCCGGCTCCAAGGTCGTCACCGACTACTACGAAAAGGCAGGGCTGCTACCTGACCTTGAGAAGCTCGGCTTCTACGTAGTCGGCTACGGTTGCACCACCTGTATCGGTAACTCCGGCCCCCTGGAACCTGAAATCTCAGAGGCTATCCAGGGCGAAGACCTCTCCGTCACCGCCGTACTCTCCGGTAACCGTAACTTCGAAGGCCGTATTTCACCAGATGTGAAGATGAACTACCTGGCCTCACCGCCGCTGGTCATTGCCTACGCCCTGGCCGGAACCATGGACTTCGACTTTGAGAAGGACGCCCTCGGCATCGACGCTGACGGTAAGGACGTCTACCTCAAGGACATCTGGCCCGACCCCGAAGAAGTACAGAAAATCATCGACGAATCAGTCGATACCGAGATGTACACCAAGGAATACAGCACCATCTTTGACGGTGACGAGCGCTGGCAGTCCCTAGACACCCCCACCGGCTCCACCTTCGAGTGGGATGAAAAGTCCACCTACGTGCGTAAGCCCCCATACTTTGAGGGGATGACCATGGATATCGCCCCCGTTGAGGATATTAAGGGCGCTCGCGTGCTGCTTAAGCTGGGCGACTCGGTCACCACCGACCACATTTCACCGGCTGGTTCCTTCACAGCAGATACCCCTGCTGGTCAGTACCTGCTGGAGAACGGTGTTGAGCGTAAGGACTTCAACTCCTATGGTTCTCGCCGTGGTAACCATGAGGTCATGATTCGTGGTACTTTCGCTAACATTCGCATCAAGAACCAGCTTCTTGATGGTGTTGAAGGCGGCTACACCCGCGACTTCACCCAGGGCGGCGAACAGTCCACCGTCTACGATGCTGCTATGAACTACCAGGACGCCGGTATCCCGCTGGTTGTTCTGGGCGGTAAGGAATACGGCACCGGCTCATCTCGTGACTGGGCTGCTAAGGGCACCACCTTGCTGGGTGTGAAGGCAGTTATTGCTGAGTCCTTTGAGCGTATCCACCGTTCAAACCTGATTGGTATGGGCGTTGTGCCCCTACAGTTCCCCGCTGGTGAGTCTCACGAGTCACTGGGCCTGACCGGTACCGAAACTTTCGATATTACTGGTCTGACCGAACTGAATGAGGGCACTACCCCTAAGACCCTTAAGGTCACTGCCACTGCAGAGGACGGCAAGGTCACCGAGTTCGATGCTGTTGTTCGTATCGATACCCCCGGTGAAGCTGACTACTACCGTAACGGCGGTATTTTGCAGTACGTTCTGCGTAACCTGGTGCGCGGCTCCTAAGTTCTAGAGCGCTAGCAGGTTGACAGTCTGTGGCCCCCACTTTTCAGTGGGGGCCACAGACTTTTTTGTGTGGTGTCTATGAGTTAGGACCAGGTGACTACTTGAAGTATGGCAAGGCATGAAGGATTTTGGGAGTAATCTGGTCCCTTTCTAAGACAAAGGACGGTCGGGGGTGAAAGATAGGGGGGGAGTGCTAGGTGAGTGGCTGGGTGGAGTCCCAGACTTGCCGCCATTTATCGGCTAGAGAATCAATGTTTTCGTGGGCGTTCAAACCGCTGGGCTGAGGGACCACCCAGAGCTGGCTCGCCGGGTTCCACCCTTCAAGGTGGGTTGTGTCTTGCTGCCCCAGTTGAGCTTTCTTGTCACCAAAGGCTGTGCGGTAGGCGGTGATGCCCGCAATGGCAACAGCCTGAGGCATGTAGAGGTGGGTGAGTTCAATCAGGCGGGGCAGGGCCTGCTGCAATTCCTGGGCGGTGAGCTGGTCAGCCCGGGCTGTGGCCCGGTCTACCAGGTTGGTGATACCGATACCCAGGTGAGCTAGCTGCTCCTCTACTTCATCGCTTAAGCCGCGTGAGGCGTCCACCCTGGGGCTCACGATCTTGGCCCTATCGAGAGAGGGCCAGAAGCGGTTGCCGGGAAAAGCGAAAGGGGCATTCACAGCGGAGGTCCACAAGCCCGGATTGATGCCTACGATGAGAAGCCGCAAGGGGGTGCCTGGGGTGGGGAGCCTATCGTCTAGGGTGCCATTGACGAAGTCGTGAAGTTGCTCCCTGGTGGGGCGTTGGCCGCCTAGAGGAGAGGGATGAAGAGTGCTCATGCCCCCACCCTACACGCACTAGCGCCCCACACAACCGAGGGTTGTGCAGGGCGCCTGTCAAGCTAAAACCTTACCGGGTGCTTACTTGGTGTTTTGGATCGGGATAGCGCCGGTCTTTACGTCATAGTAGGTCTCCCAGAAGTCAGCGTTCTTAATGCCCAGAGGGCGGGGGTCGAACAAGGGGTCAAGGCCCTGCTTCTGCTGCTGTTCGTAGTCCTTGAGGACCTTCAGAGCAGGCTTCTGGACCACCAAAATACCTACAATATTCAGCCAGGCCATCAGACCTACACCAATGTCGCCCAGGGTCCAGGCGGCACCGGCAGTATTGACGCAGCCAATGACAGTTGCGCTAAGAACCATGAGCTGCAGCAGACGCAGCAGAACATCTGCCAGGGTCTTGTTGTGCAGTTTGCGGGTGAGGTAGCGCAGGTTGGTTTCTGCCATGTAGTAGTAGGCCACGATTGTGGTGAAGGCGAAGAAGCCCAGCGATACTGCGATAAAGATGGGGCCTGCACCGGGGATGAAGGTGTCAAATGCTGACTGGGCGAAAGCCGGGCCAACGGTGACGCCCTCGGCCAGGTTGCCGGAGCCTTCAGCCAAGATGGGGGTATCTGAGGCCCCTCCTTCATAGACGCGGTACATGCCGGTTGAAAGGATCAAGAAGGCGGTAGCGGAGCAAACGAAGAGGGTGTCGATGTAGACGGCCATGGCCTGGACGAAGCCCTGGGCGCCGGGGTGGCGAACTTCGGCTGCTGCTGCTGAGTGGGGGCCGGTGCCCTGACCTGCTTCGTTGGAGTAGATACCGCGCTTGACGCCCCATTCAACAGCGGAGCCGATGATAGCGCCGAAGGTTGCGTGAAGACCAAAAGCGGAGGAGAAAATCAGGTTGATAACCTCACCGAGCATGTGAATGTTCATGAAGGCTACGATCATGGAGAGCACAATGTAGATGATGGCCATGAAGGGTACTACTACAGAGGCGAAGGTGGCGATGCGCTTGACTCCGCCGATGACGATGAAGGCCAGCAGAATGGTGATACCGGTGGCAGTCATCCAGGGGTGGACCTCCGGTACAGCACCCTGTATGGAAGCTGCAATACCGTTAGCTTGCACACCGGGGAGGAAGAAACCACAGGCTAGGACGGTAGCGAAGGCAAAGATGGAGGCGTAGACCTTAAAAAGGCCGGCGTATTTGGTGTGACGGTAGGCTTTTTCGAAGTAGTAGGCGGGGCCACCACGGTATTCGCCGGTGACCTTATCGCGTTCCTTATAAATCTGGCCGAGGGCACATTCGATGAATGAGGTAGATGAGCCCAGGAAGGCTACGGTCCACATCCAAAAGACAGCGCCGGGGCCACCGAAAGCGATTGCTGTAGCAACACCGGCGATGTTACCTGTACCGACTCGCCCGGCCAATGACATGGTCAGGGCCTGGAAAGACGATACGCCATCGGGGGAGGGCTCGCCCTTGAAGGTTGCCCGAATCATGGTGGGAATTTGACGGATCTGGAGCAGGCGGGTGCGGATGGTGAAATACACGCCAGCAGCCAGACAGAGATATACCAGCACAGGTGACCAGATAATACTGTTCACCCATTCAATTGCTGCGGTCATAGAAGAAATCCATTCATGCGGGGCTAGTTGAGGGAACTAGCATGGTAATGATTCAGCTCGCTGTGACCGTCTTTCTTGTGTCGGTGCACGCGTGAGCTGCTGGACACTGATAATAGCGGCTCATAAATATATGTCAATTGCTACGCCCACAAGAGGCGCAGCTTGGACATAGGCACCACTCTACGAGCAGCACACCTATCCATACAGGTGATTGACGAACACCCTGCTCTACCTACAGGGTAGAGAGAAGATATTTGTCCCTGATATTAATCGCAGCGTTCATATCAGCGTTAGCGACAAACCCGCATAAGCGGCAGATGAACATACCTTTGGAACGGTTGTTCTTTGCGGTATGTCCGCAGGTTGAGCATCGCCGGGAGGTATAAGACTCAAAAGCATCTCAGCTGTCCATATTTTCACAGCCTTCCCCCAACTCAAGGGGAGAAAATTCTGGGGGTCAGGTCTCTGGTCGCCGTCTACTTACTACGGGTCGGTGGGGCATGTGAGCGAACAGACCGTGCGTCGATATATTCAGGATCAGAAGAAGCGGGGGTAAAGGTCGGGTTTCTTCCCTGCCCACGGGGGGCGGGGAATCCATCCTCAAACAATCTTGAAAAACGCCACGCGTGAGAAAACCAAACTGAAACACAAGCGCCACGCCCCTGTTCATAGTGTGAATCGCTAAACCTGCACTGAAAGGGGTAAAGTTATTTAATTGCAACACAAGAGACTTTTAACCGGTGAGCGTGGCCCACAGCTACAAGGACGTTGGGGCGCAACTAGCCGGTGAACGGGGGGAGTAATCGTGGGACTACTAGAAACTATCGGTGAGCCAAGTGATCTGAACGCTCTAGATTCTGAGCAGCTCACCGAGCTTGCCCAAGAGATTCGTGAGTTCCTCGTTAATAATGTCTCTCGCACCGGCGGGCACCTAGGCCCTAACCTGGGTGTTGTGGAGCTGACCATGGGTATCCACCGGGTTTTTAACTCCCCTCACGATTCCATTGTTTTTGATACTGGCCACCAGTCCTATGTGCACAAGCTGGTCACTGGCCGCCACCATTTTGGGACTCTCCGCCAAAAGGGCGGTATCGCTGGCTACCCTGAACGCGCAGAATCTGAACACGATATTGTGGAGTCCTCTCACGCGTCCTCCTCTCTTTCTTGGGTAGACGGTATTTCTCGCGCCTACCAGCTCACCGGCCAAAAAGACCGCTACACGGTGGCCCTCATTGGCGACGGTGCCCTCACCGGCGGCATGGCCTGGGAGGCTATTAACAACATCGCGGCAGATAAGAACCGTAAGGTCATTATTGTGGTCAACGATAACGGCCGCTCTTATGCCCCTACCGTCGGTGGCTTCGCCAACCAGCTAGCTGCCCTGCAACACGAATTGCAGAACCGCCTGGATAAGGTGCGCCTAGATTCGCGCTATGAGCGCACCCTGGCGGCTGCCCGTACCAAGCTACAAAAGGGTGGCTCAGTGGGGCAGATGATTTACCGCGGCCTGCACGGTATGAAAGCCGGAATTAAGGACGTCATGGTCCCCGGCGGCATCTTTGAAGATCTTGGCATGAAGTATGTGGGCCCCATTGACGGGCACGATATAGAGGCTGTAGAAACAGCCCTCGAATCAGCCAAAAAATTTGGTGGCCCCGTTATCGTGCACGCCATTACTGAAAAGGGGCACGGCTACGCCCCCGCAGTCAGCAATAAGGACGACATGTTCCACGCGGTGGGTGTGATTGACCCTGGCACCGGCCAGGCCCTGGCTCAGTCCTCCGGAACCTCCTGGACCAGTGTCTTTGCCCAAGAAATTAAAGATATCGCTGATGAACGTGAGGATATTGTTGGCATTACCGGCGCCATGCTCATCCCTGTTGGGCTTAACCTTATGGCCGCAGCCCACCCTGAGCGCGTCATTGACGTAGGCATTGCCGAGCAGCATGCGGTGGCTATGAGCGCCGGTCTAGCCTACGGGGGCCAGCACCCTGTCATTGCTCTTTACGCCACCTTCCTTAACCGCGGCTTTGACCAGCTACTCATGGACGTTGCCCTGCACAAGGCTGGGGTTACTATCGTGCTGGATCGCTCCGGTATCACCGGCCCCGATGGGGCCTCCCACCATGGCATGTGGGATCTGGCCATGCTCCAGTTTATCCCTGGCCTGCACCTAGCTGCCCCCCGCGATGCTGCAACCCTACGCGAAGAACTGCGTGAAGCTGTGTCAATGTGCCAGGCCCCCACCGTGGTGCGCTACCCCAAGGGTTCAGTGGGCACCGACATCCCTGCCCTGGAACGTCTAACTGACGGTACGGACGTCCTAGCCCGCCAGGGCGAACCCAATGCAGAGAGCGGCCAACGTGATGTGCTCCTGATCGGCGTGGGTGCCTTCGCCCGCCTAGCTCTTGATACCGCAGCCCTGCTTACCGAGCAGGGAGTCAGCGTCACCGTCATTGACCCCCGCTGGGTTATGCCCGTCCCTGCCAGCGTCCTCACCCTTGCCGGTGAACACCGCATCGTTGTTTCCCTAGAGGACGGGGTGCGGGCAGGTGGGGTAGGTTCGCGCATCCGCCAAGAAATGCGAGCAGCGGGCATTGACACCGCCCTCAACGAACTTGGCCTGCCAGCTGAGTTCATTAAGCACGCCGAACGAGAAGAAATCCTCGAAGAGGTTGGGCTGACCCCTGAAAAAATCAGTGCCGATATTCTGGCTCAGCTTGCTGGGAACATGGTTCCTTTTGCCCGCACCGAAGGGGAAAAACCTAAGCACATCAGCTAGGTGACAATGAAGGCACCGTAAGGTATGTCTAGAACGGGATTGGCAGGCTCACAGCGAGCGTGAGGCTGCCAATCCCGTAACTTTTTATCCTAGGAAACCCAGATCCGGCCGTCCTTGATATCAACTGTGAACTCAGGCAGGGCAGTTTCAGCCGGGCCGCCTTGCACCGAACCGTCCTCTAAAGAGAATAAGGACGTGTGGCAGGGGCAGACCATAGTTTTTTCCTGCTGGGCGTTGAGCTGGCAGCCCTGGTGGGTGCATACCGATGAGAAGGCGTGGAAGGTGCCCGCAGTCGGCTGGGTAATCATCACGGTCACCCCGTCATTATTCGCCTGAATAACGCCCCCGACCGGGACATCCTCAACAGCAGCCATATCGGTGGGCTTGGGCGGGCGGCCATCGCTAGCGGTCAAACTCTCAGACTCACCCGAACCACCGCAGGCAGTCAGCAGCGCAGCACCGGCACCTAGCCCCGCCGTGCCAGCAACAGCCTGGCGGCGAGTTAGCCCGCGCTCACCGGCCCCAGCCTGTTCCGCCGGTGTGGGGGCGTCCTTCTTTTCCTTCTGACAACCACAGTTAGTGCACATAATCCAACCTTATTTCTTCGATACATTTCTGACCCGAGCAAAAATATCAGCCAGGTCAGAGGCCATGAGTTCAATCTGCCACTGGCGCGCCCCCAGGTCAAGCAGGGCTCCCTTTATTTCCTCCAGAGACGACCCAGCAGGCGGATCCCAACACAACCGGCGTAAGACATCGGGGGCTAAAACATTTTCCTGCGGTATATTCAAGCGCTCACCCACAGCAAGCACCGCAGGCTTAGCCTCAGCAATCAAAAGGGCAGACTCAGGGCGCTTAACCTCCCAAGCCTTGAGCGGCGGAGGGCCAGAGGCAGGGGTGGTAAAAGGTACCGGATCAGCCTCCTTCTTAGCCTCAGCCAGGGCCTTCAACCACCGAGGGGCCTCCCGTTTCAAAGCCCGCGTCTGAAAACCAGGGATCTGCAAAATAGCAGGAACAGTACGCGGCATCAGCCGGGCCGCAGTAATCAAAGAGGCATCAGGTAGCAGCCGTTTAGGGGCAAGATCCTTCTTCTGTGCCAGGTGCTCACGCTCATACCAGAGGTTGCGCAGGGCAGTGAGCTGGCGGCGGGTCCTCACATCACGAATACCCTTAGTTTTACGCCAGGGGTCGGGTTTCTCTTCCCGCTCCGGGTGCTCACAGACATACCGGAACTCTTCAAGAGCATAGGACAGCTTGCCCTGGGCGCGCAGCTCTTCTTCCACCGCATCGCGCAAATCAAGCAGAACATCAACATCTAAAGCCGCATAATTTAGCCAGGCAGTAGGCAAAGGGCGGTGGGACCAGTCCACCGCAGAATGCTCCTTAGCCAACTTATAGCCCAGCAGGTTCTCCACCATATAGCCCAGCCCCACGCGCTCAAACCCCGCCAGGCGTCCGCCCAGCTCAGTATCAAAGAGCGCATCAGGGTACATACCAATCTCAGCTAAACAGGGTAAATCCTGGGTGGCAGCATGAAGCACCCACTCAGCCCCAGCCAGGGCCTCATTAATGGGGGTAAGATCATCAAAGCTTTCGGGGTCAATCAGAATCACCCCAGAATTCCCGCGCTTGAGCTGCACCAAAAAAGCGCGCTGACCATAGCGAATACCAGAAGCTCGCTCAGTATCAACCGCAACCGGGCCGCTCTCGGCCGCCAAAATATCGGCAACACGCCGCAGGCCACGCTCAGTATTAATGACGCTGGGGGTCCCGCCCTCAGGCTCGTCCAGATAGACCAGCTCAGGAATAGTTACCCCTTCGGGTAAAACAAAATGAGCACCTGTTCCCCCTTCAGGTTGCGCCACCATAAAACTCCCTTCCGGTGGAAAAACTACCTCCCCATTATGCCAGCTTTACCCAGCCACATGGGGCTACACAGGCACCTAACCCCTCAGGAGCTAGGAGAGTGCGCAAGTTTTACCTTACGATTCCACAGGCTTTTCGTGGAGCCTGAGGCTAATGGAATTAATGCAGTAGCGCAGGTCAGTGGGGGTATCGTACCCCTCACCCTCAAACACATGCCCCAGGTGCGAATCACAGGCAGCGCAGCGCACCTCACGGCGCACCATCCCCATAGACCGGTCCACAACATAGCGCACCCGGTCAGCAGCTAGCGGCTCAAAGAAAGAAGGCCAACCACAGTGGCTCTCAAACTTCTCCGTAGAACGAAAAAGCTCAGCACCGCAGGCCCTACACGCATACACACCCTCAGTTTTCGTATCCCAATACTGGCCGGTAAAAGCCCGCTCCGTACCACCTTGACGCAGCACAGCGTACTCATCTGGGTTCAGTACCTCCTTCCAATTCTTAGTGACAGCACCAAGACCAGGCAGAGAATCACTCATGGTTTGCTCGCTTTCATCACAGCGGTATCTGTTCACCAGTATAAGCAGGCACAAGAGGCACTTATTCCCGTACACTGGGCACTATGGCTATTGAGCACGCAGCACGTAAGACCTCTGCCCGCACCCTCACCTTGGCCACCGTCGCTGGTGCCGCCGGCGCCGCCGGGGCGACCCTGGCCTGCACAGCGGCCCTAGGCGCAGCAGGGGTCGCCACCCACTTCGCCCGAAAAGTTGTGGTTCCCCCCAAAGCCCCAGTTGAGGACGTCCGCGTCCACTCCCTGGGCTATAAGAGCGCCGATATAGACCAAGACCAGCAGCCCACCAGCATCCGCATCGACGCCACCGACTACACCCTAGCCCCAGGGCACTACGGCTTCTACTTCTCAGGAGGGGCAGGCTTCGCCCTTTTAGGGGAACTAACCTCCTACCTACCAGGGGACAAAACCGTGGTGCGAAGCATCGAAAAAATCTACCGGGGCGACATCACCGACATTAAGCGCGGACGCCTGACCGGAGTAGTCGCCACAGGCCCGGCCATGGCCGGCTACCAGGCAGAGGACATTGAGCTTTCCCTACCGGTAGGCCCAGCCCCTGCCTGGGTGATCCACCCCGCCGCCAGACTAAACGAAGAATCAAGCGAAGAAAAAAGCGAAGAAAACCAGGGCACACAACCGAGTGAAACCTGGGCCATCATGGTCCACGGCATGGGCGCAACCCGCGCCGAAACCCTCCGCGCACTCCACGCCACCCAGGCACTAGGTCTCACCAGCCTACACATGAGCTACCGCAACGACCGCGAAGCACCCGCCAGCGAAGACGGCCGCTACGGGCTAGGCTTCACCGAATGGCGAGACGTCGAAATAGCCATCGACTACGCCCTCACCCACGGCGCTCGCAGCGTGGTGCTCTTTGGGTGGTCCATGGGCGGGTCCATCTGCATGCAGACCGCCGATTTAGCCCGCAACCGCTGGGCTATTGAAGCCCTGGTACTCGATGGCCCTGCCCTGGACTGGCTTGAGCTCATCCAGTACCACACCCACCTGAACAAGATTCCTCTGCGCATCGGCCAGCTGGGGGTGCAGATGATTACCCACCCTGCCCTCAGCACCCTCACCGGGCTGAAAGAACCCATCAGCCTGCAACAGATTTCCTGGCCCCACCGGGCAGACGACATCACCGTGCCCACCCTAATCATGCACTCGGTCGATGACACCTACGTACCCCACCAGCCCTCCCAGGCCCTAGCAGAGCTCTCAGCCCTGGTGGACTTCGTGCCCTTTGACAAGGCCCCTCACACCCGCGAATGGAACGTAGACCCCCAACGCTGGTTCGAGACCGTCACCAACTGGCTAAGCAGCCGCAATATCGGCGTAAGCCCCCTGCGTCAGGGCGACCAAATCGTCGGCAGCTAGCTCAACATCTAGCCCACGGCGACCACCAGAGACCAAAATCGTGTCAAATAACTGGGCCGTCTCATCCACCAAAGTAGGGTGAGCCGTCTTCTGCCCCAAGGGCGAAATCCCACCAACCACATAGCCGGTGCGTTTCTCTGCAACATCTGGGGCAGCCATCTTCGCTGACTTCCAACCCAAAGCCGCCGCCGCAGCCTTCACATTCAGCTTGCCACCGACCGGCACCACACAAATCGCAAAATCCTTCTCATGAGTAATCATGAGAGTCTTAAAAACCTGCTCAGGTGAGCGGCCCAGCTTCTGTGCAGCCTCCAACCCAAAGTTCGTCTCACCATCAACATGCTCATACTCGCGCACCTCAAAAGCGGTGCCCGACTGCTGCAACAGCGCCAGGGCAGCAGTAGCTGCCCCCTTCTTCTTTGCCTTAGCCATCAGCTCTCATCCTTTCACTCAATGACCGGTCTGCACCTACCAGCTTAAAACGAGAAGCCGCCCACCGGCGTCCGCCCACCGCCTGATAAAGCAATCTGTGAACAAGCCAACCGGCTTAAAGTCAGTCAGCCACTAAGACCTGTCGCAAGATTGGGTAACCCTCCCCGCCAGCTACTAGACTGTGGGTGTACCCAGCACCAGCGCACCGCCGCGCCCAAGTGAAAGACCGCCCGTGGCAACCTATACCCACCTCACCGACCGCACCCCCCACGTCTCAGCCGACGAACTACTCTCAGGGTTCCGGCCCTCAGAACGATTCGGTGAAGTGTCTTTCAATACCTACCACCCCGACCCCGCCCAGCCCACCCAACAAGCAGCCGTGGACGCCCTGCGCGTCTTCGGTGAAACCATCAACCGTAGCGGGTCAGCCAGCGGGGGAGGGTTCTTCTCGAAACTCTTTGGCAGCGGCAAGAAAAAGGACGCCACCAAGGCAGGGCTCTACCTAGACGGCGGCTTCGGCGTGGGTAAAACCCACCTGCTGGCCTCCCTCTGGCACATGGTGGAAGGCCCTAAAGCCTTCGGCACCTTCGTCGAATACACCAACCTGGTCGGCGCCCTCACCTTCCGCAAAACCCTTGAAGCGCTCTCCCACTACAAGCTGGTCTGCATCGACGAATTTGAACTCGATGACCCCGGTGACACCGTCCTGATGTCCCGCCTCATGCGCGAACTAGCCGAAGCCGGTGTAAAAATTGTTGCCACCTCCAACACCCTGCCCGGCGCCCTAGGTGAAGGCCGCTTCGCAGCTGCCGACTTCAAACGCGAAATCCAGGTGCTGGCCGACCAGTTTGATGTTCTCCGCGTCGATGGGGAAGACTTCCGCCACCGCGGCCTACCAGCTGCACCTGCACCCGTAGCAGACACCGACCTAGAAAACCTTGTTGAGGAACGCTTCGGGACTCTAGGAACTGTCGCCATCGACGACTTTGAAACCCTCATCGACCATCTCTCCCGCGTACACCCCTCCCGCTACCGCCAACTCATCGACGGTATCGACGCCATCGCCTGGCACAAGGTCACCACCATCACCCAACAGGCAGTAGCCCTACGCTTCGTCGTACTCGCTGACCGCCTCTACGACAAGGACCTGCCCATCATCGCCTCCGGGGTGCCCTTTGACCAGGTCTTTGCCGAAGAGATGATGGCCGGCGGCTACCAAAAGAAATACTTCCGCGCGATTTCACGCCTGACCGCCCTAGCCCGCCAAGGGACGCTCAGCGAGGCAGCCTAGCCGGGGAACCCCAACTCAGCCCAACGATCCCGGGTCAGCTCCGCAGCCCGAACATCGAGCAGGGGGACAGAGCCGTCCTCTAAGGGGCGGCCTGGTTCACTCTTCAGAAGAGTACGAAAATCAGTAAAACCAACCCTGCGCACCACCTGCTCAGAAGAACCGTTCTCCACCAAGGCCTTCCAAATCAGCCGGTCAAGACCAAGCCCCTGAGGGTCCAGCGCAAACCCCGCAACCATTCCCAGGGCTTCAGTTATCAGCCCCTGCCCGCGACTACCTGGCGCTAACCAGTACCCCACCTCCGCAGCAGAATCTGTGACGTTAAAGAGGCTCACCACGCCAGCCAATACACCGCTGGCATCAATACCCCACACCAGCTCATGCCCACTCTCACCGGCCTGATGCGTATAAGCAATAAAATCGCGGGCTGTTTGCTCTGTGTAATTGAGCGGAACAGACAGGCAAAAACGCTGAATATCCGGGTCTTGGCAGGCCTGGTTGATTGCTATTGCGTCAGCCTCCCGTAAAGGGCGCAAGGTAAAGCGTTCGGTTAATAGCTGGGGGTGCATACCAACTCCACATTCGATAGAAAACTTTCTGCCCAGTCTACGCACCCCAGGATAATGTGGTGCAAGGCATAAAAGAAAAATTTTGGGTCAAACCCAGAACTTGCGGCAAAAACCCCGAAAATACGCGGTAAAAAAGGGTTTACAAGAAGGTGCTGCCCGATTTGGCAGAGCCTCAAAAAGTGTGTAAAGTATTTTCTCGTTGGTTCGGTTCCCCAAAGGAACTGAAACACAATGCGGTTGTAGCTCAGTTGGTAGAGCACCACCTTGCCAAGGTGGATGTCGCGAGTTCAAGTCTCGTCAACCGCTCGCAACACTCTCACGAGTGTTATGCGCGATTGGCGCAGCGGTAGCGCACTTCCTTGACATGGAAGGGGTCACTGGTTCGATCCCAGTATCGCGCACTGGATGAAAATCCACTGCAAATAATTGCATCTGCGGTTGTAGCTCAGTTGGTAGAGCACCACCTTGCCAAGGTGGATGTCGCGAGTTCAAGTCTCGTCAACCGCTCCAGGCAAGCCCCGGTTCACTGAACCGGGGCTTTTCTCTTGCCCTCTCCAAGTAGGCGCTGCCCAGAATCCCGAGTATTTGACTGAAAACGGGGGTTCACCCTGCGAGCGTGCGTCATATCGCCCAGCGTGCACTTGCCTGCCGCACGCTGGGCGATATGACGCACGCTCGCTAAGAAGAGGTAGCCATCAGAGTGTGGAAAACTTTGGTTTCAGCCCAAGACTTTTCAGAAAAATACAGGGGTTATCCACAGTGTCGCTGAAATGTTTAGAAATAAACCATACCTGCTGCATCAGGTTTCACAATAGCGCTATGGAAGAACTAAACAAGAGGGTCAAAACCTCACAAGAACTTGCCGCACAAGGTATCTCGCACACACGCGTCCGCACCTACTGTGCACAAGGCACCTACACCAAAATCGCCCCCAACAGCTACTGCTTAACCCAAGAATGGGCCACCCTGAACCCAGAACAAAAACTAAAAGTTCGCCACTATGCCTTTAGCAAAAACCACCCAGGCTATGTGCTGAGCCATTCATCAGCGGCACTCTTTTGGGGCGCGCCCTTGCTCAACCTGCCCGGGCAGATCTGGGCTAGTGTGCCATCGGCACATATCAGGTCAAGGGTGCCCCACCATAAGATTTTTTCTAACCGGCCAGCAGAATGCGGCAGTGCGCTACTTCATCACGGGGTTTATCTGACTGACCCAGCCCAGACGGCGGTGGACTGTGCCCGTTCTCTACCTCTGATTGAAGCATTGTGCATCGTTGACTACCTGCTTCACAGCAAACTTTGCTCATCAGCAGCACTCCAGCAGGCACTCACCCAGGTGACAGGGCGCGGGGCTGCTCGAGCACGTTGCGTTGCACAACGAATGAGTAGACATGCTGCTTCTCCTGCTGAAACCATCGCTAGAAATCACATAATTGATTGGAATTTTCCCCGGCCGAAAGAACAGGCTGCATGTGTAGTGAAAGGCAGGGTCTATCGGCCAGATTTCCTGTGGGAGGAGCTGATGCTCATCTTAGAAGTTGATGGCGCTGTGAAATATGACGGAACCTACGGTGAGCCAGTTGAAGTAATACAGCAGGAGCATCTGCGGCAAAGGGAACTTGAACAACTTGGCTACACTGTGGTGCGTGTGAGGTGGAGTGACCTCACTCGGCACCCTGAGGTTCTTAAGGATTTGCTCATGCGCCATGGCTTGAAGCCTGTTTCTTAGAATCAAGCTCAAGAGCTTTACCGAGCGTGCGTCATATCGCCCAGCGTGCACTTGCCTGCCGCACGCTGGGCGATATGACGCACGCTCACGAGTTAACAAGCCTGGGGAACGGGCCGCCGGGTGCGAGGCCGTCTGGTGCGAGGCCGTCTGGTGCGAGAGCGTTGCTGCTGAGGCGGGTGGTCTGGGGAAGGGATCTGGTTGAAAGTTCATTCAACACCGTGTATAGTAATGCGAGTTGCGGTTGTAGCTCAGTTGGTAGAGCACCACCTTGCCAAGGTGGATGTCGCGAGTTCAAGTCTCGTCAACCGCTCTCACGAAAACAACTCGTTTTCGCATCTCAGGCTTAGGTCTGAGCGTGTGGTGAGGTGGTCGAGTGGTTAGGCAACGGTCTGCAAAACCGTGTACGCGGGTTCGAGTCCCGTCCTCACCTCCACGCGCGATTGGCGCAGCGGTAGCGCACTTCCTTGACATGGAAGGGGTCACTGGTTCGATCCCAGTATCGCGCACGCATGGTATGCGGGCATTGTGGCCACTGGTTCTCACCAGTGACCACTCCAGGAAATTTTTATTTCCTCGCCAGCTCGGAAAATTTCCTTCCGTCTAGTTCGATCCCAGTATCGCGCACACAGAAAAGCTCCCTAGCTCTACGCTGGGGGGCTTTTTCGTGCACCCGCAGAATCTGGCGGGGGAGGGGGAGAGAAGCAGGGACCAGGTTCTTCAAGCCCCTACAGCTCACCATCAAGTAATAAACGCCTGCCCCAGGGGGCTTTTAGGTAGACTGAGCTGATAAATCCCCCAACTAAAGGACCCCACCATGCGCCGACACCTGCTCTCATTTCTCTGCCTATCTGCCCTAGCCCTAGCAGGGTGCGGGGCGCAGGAAGGCAACCCCCAGGTGCCAGGGCAGGGCGGGGCGGACGCAACCACCCAGCAGGGCGCACAGACCCAGGTGACCACAGACGAGGGTGCACAGGCCAGCCGTGCAGGGGCCCTAACCGCCTCAGCAGCCGGTGGTGCCTGCGGTGAGAACGACTGTGTTTCCCTGCTCTTTACCGGGGACTTCCTCATGCACAATATGCTCTGGGCTCAGGCTAAAGCCGATGCGGCCGCCCAAGGTAAAGACGGTATGGACTTTGGCCCCCTCATGGCAGAACAAAAAGCCTATATTGAACGGGCTGATCTTGCTGTTTGTCAGATGGAAACCCCCGTCAGCGCCCCCGATGAGCAGCCTTCTGGCTACCCGGCTTTTAACGTGCCCCCGCAGATTCTCACGGCCGCCGCTGAGGCTGGCTGGGATGTCTGCATGACCGCCTCTAACCACTCCATTGATAGGGGAACTGCTGGGTTGGAGCGAACCTACCGGGCTGTTGAGGCCGCCGGTATGGGCGTCACCGGCACCAACCTCACTGAAGAAGAGGCAAGCCAGCCCGATATTTTTACTACCGAAAACGGGGCTAAGGTTGCTATTATCACCGGAACTTATGGTCTCAACGGCAACCTGCCAGAGGCTGACTGGCAGGTCGATATGCTCGACACTGAGACCATGATTGCCAAGGCAACCCGTGCCCGCCAGCAGGGTGCTGACCTGGTAATTGCTAATATCCACGCCGGTGATGAGTATGTGCATGAGCCTAACGCCCAGCAGGTAGAGGTGGCCCATGCACTGGTTGATTCAGGTGAATTTGACATGATTGTGGGCCAGCACGCCCACGCTGTGCAGCCTATCGAAAACTATCAGGGCACCTGGATTGTTTACGGCATGGGGAATAACCTCACCGAGCTTTCACCCACCTATGTGGCTAATAATGAGGGCATCATGGTTAACCCCATTTTTGAGCGGGACGCGGACGGCAACTGGCAGGTGCGCGATTTGCGGTGGGTTTCTAGCACTATCGTTGATACCCCGGCCTACCGTTACTGCGTTACCTCCCCCAGCCGTCCTGAGAGTAACTGCCTTGATGAGGGTTACGCCCAGCAGTCTAATGCCCGGGTTCAGCAGATTGTTGAGTCTATGGGGGCTGCTGAGGCTGGGGCCCGCCAGTGGGACTAGGGTAAGCGGTCTAACCCCTTGGGCCTCTCGTGCGATAGGGGCCTGGTGCGTATAATCGATAGAGCGCCCGGTAAGCTGTGAAGGCTTGGCGCTTTTCGATTTTCCCCCGACGTCAGGACGAGCGCGTGACCACACCCATGCTAGCGTCAGCAACCGACCACGGTCGCATGTACGCGCGCACACTGGGTGGGGAGCTACTTGTTCCTTCTATTACCACGGTGATTGGGCAGCAGGCTCATGACCTTTCAGGCTGGCACGGCTATATGGCTGCTAGGGCTGCCCTTGAAGATCAGCGTTCCTACCGGGCCTCTAGCTCAGCGGGGCTTAAATTTGCGGTCATTCGGGACGCTGCTGCCGCCTCAGAACGCTACCGTGATGCAGCGGCGGCGCGGGGCGATCGCGTCCATAACTATGCTGAGCAGGTGGCCCTGCGCGCTATGGGCCAGCCCCACGAAGTAGAAGGGCACCGGGAGAATCTCATTGCCCATGGGGAACAGGCCTATGCTGACCGGTTTGATGAGTGGTGGGACCTCTACCGGCCCCAACCGTTGGCTACTGAGGTCACGATCTGGAACGAGACTGTTGGCTACGCTGGCACCCTCGATTTAGTGGCTGATATTGCCGGGCACACCTGCATTATCGACTACAAGACTAAGGGCACCGACCGTAAAGGCAGGGTTAAACCCCTTGACGATAAGGTTGTGATGCAACTGGTGGCCGGGGTCAAGGCAGAAGAAGCCCTCATTGATGCTGAACATGGCAGCTGGGAGCCCTGGAAGCATGGGGGTGCCAGTATTCTGATGGGCGTTGCCCTGGGAGAAACTCAGGTGGTGCCGCAACAGGCCAACCCTCAGGTGCTTGAACGTAACTGGTACAAGTTTTGTGCCCTCAAACGGGTCTGGGATCTTAACCGTGACCTCTCAGAAACCCCTGAAGATTCCCTGATGCCGGTGGTGCCGCCCCCGCTAGCTGCCGGTACAGATGTTCCTGACGCGGCGGCGTCCTAACCTCACTGACGAGAAAGAGAAGCATGACTATTTTGCCCATTCGCACCGTAGGCGACCCTGTGCTGCGTACCAAGTGCGACGACATCACCGTATTCGATGCTGACCTTGAAAAACTGGTGGCTGACATGCTTGAAACCATGCATGACGTTGAGGGTGTTGGTCTTGCCGGGCCCCAGGTGGGTATTTCTAAGCGAATCTTTACTTTCGGCAATATTGATGGCCGGGAGGGGCACATCATTAACCCCGTGCTTGAGGTGGGGGAAGAACCCCAGGAGGGCGGTGAAGGCTGCCTGTCTGTGCCGGGCTTATCTGCTGCTACTCCGCGTAAGAAGTGGGCCCGTGTGACCGGGGTGAACTGTAAGGGTGAGCCTGTGGTCTATGAGGGTGAGGGGCTTTTTGCTCGTATGCTTCAGCACGAAACTGACCACCTTGAGGGCATGATGTATATCGACCGGGTTGAGGGTGAAGATAAGAAGAATATTTGGCGTAAGATCCGTCAGGCGGACTATAACCAGGTAGCTGCTGCGGTGCAGGGGGAGCGCGCTGCAAAGACTTCCTCTGGTTTTGGTGCCTTGGGTGGTTCCTTCGGTGCGGTAGGCACCCAGCCGGGCGGGGCTCAGCAGACTGCCGCTCAAAAACGTACCGCTCAAAAGCCTGGTGCTTTTGGTATCTAAACCTGCTGGTTTGTTGACGTGTAATGGAAAGGCGAAGCATGAAGGTTCTCTACGCTGGCACCCCTGAGGTTGCCGTGGCACCCCTGAACGGTTTACTAGAGGCAGGCTATGAGGTGGTGGGGGTTCTGACCCGTGAGGACGCTCCCGTCGGGCGTAAGCGGGTGCTTACTGCCTCCCCGGTGGCAGCCCGTGCCCAGGAGCTGGGTCTGCCTATTATCAAGGCTAACCGCTGGTCTGATGAGGTTGCGGACGCTGTCGCCTACCTGGGTGCCGATATTGCGGCGGTGGTGGCTTTTGGCGTCCTTTTGCCGCAAAGTGCCCTGGATTTGCTGCCCTTAGGGTGGATTAACCTGCATTTTTCTCAGCTTCCTGCTTGGCGTGGGGCTGCACCTGTGCAGCGGGCCCTGATGGCAGGGGAGAAGGAGATTTTCTCTAACACTTTCCGCATTGATGCCGGGTTAGATACTGGCCCGGTCTTCCGCTCAGAATCAGCTGTGGTGGGGGAGCTGGACACTGCCGGGGATATGCTGCACCGCCTGGCTTCAACCGGTGGGGCTCTGCTGGCTGCAACCTTTGACGATATTGCGGCCGGGGCTACCGGTACTGTACAAACCGGCCCAGCTAGCCATGCCGCTAAGCTCACTATTGCTGACGGTAAGGTTGATTTCGCTCGCCCTGCTGCTGATATTATCGCCCAGTTGCGCGGGGTGACTCCTGAGCCTGGTGCCTGGGCAGAACTTGATGGTGCCCGCTTCAAACTGGGTATGGTCAAGGCCCTGGATGCTGAGCCTGTGGGGGAGCCTGGCACTCTCTTTTGGGCTGGTAAGAAAGTGGCTGTCACCTGCGCTGATGGTGCCCTCGAACTGACCCAGGTGCAACCTGCGGGTAAGAAAATGATGAATGCCGCCGACTGGGCGCGCGGTCAGGGTGCGGCCCTGGCAGAACAGAAAGTGGTGCTGGTATGAGCATGAATGCAGGCGGACACGGCACAGGCGGGCGCCCTCACGGCGGTAAGGGCCGTGCCGGGGCGAATAAATCTGGTGCTAACCGGGCTGGCCAAGGCCGAAGTGGGGCCCGTAAGCGTGATGACCGCCCCCAGCAGGGGCAGGGCGGGGGAACCCCCAATCCCCGCGGTTCACGTGGGAACCGCAACCCCGGTGGTGAGCCTGAGGCTAAGCGCGGCGGTGGGGGAGAGACCCGCCGTAACGCCAAGGGGCATGAGCGTAACCGCAAATCGGTCAAAGATAGGGCTTTTTCGGCTTCTGCTCCTTCCCAGCGTGCCCGCACCGCAGATAGTGCCCGTGCTGTTGCCTTTGAGGTGCTGAGTGCTGTTGCCTTAGAGGACTCCTACGCTAACCTGGTGCTCCCCAAGGCTATTCGTGCTGCCCGGCTTGATGCCCGCGACGCTGGTTTTGCCACTGAGCTCACCTACGGCACCTTGCGGAACCAGGGCACCTATGATGCGATTTTGGCTCATTGTGTGGACCGCCCGGTAGAGAAGATTGGTACCAAGATTCTGCTGGTGCTACGCCTGGGCGTGCACCAGCTGCTGGCCATGCGGGTGCCTGACCATGCGGCACTCAACCAGACGGTTGCTCTGGCTCGTGCCGCTATTGGAACTGGCCCGGCTAACTTTGTGAACGCTGTGTTGCGCAGGGTTTCTGAGCGCACCCCGGAGAGCTGGTATGCCCTCATCGCTGAAGAGGCCCCCGACGAGCTGACCCGCCTGGCTTTGGAGAAGTCTCACCCTGCTTGGGTGGTTCGTTCTTTCCGCCAGGCCCTGGCAGCGCACGGGCGTACCCCCGGTGAGGTTGAGGCTCTGCTGGATGCTGATAATCTCTCGCCCGTGGTGAACCTGGTGGCTCTACCCGGTGTGGGTAACCTGGATGAGGCTTACGCCGCAGGTGCTAAGGACGGCCCGCTGGTAGAAGGCTCAGCTCTCTACTCGGCAGGAGATTTGGCCCGGCTCGAATCGGTGCGTGATGGTGTGGTTCGTGCCCAGGACGCCGGCTCCCAGCTGGTTGCCCGGGCTCTGGCTGCTGCTCCGCTTGAGGGCAGCGACAGCAACTGGCTTGACCTGTGTGCTGGCCCCGGTGGTAAGGCTGCCCTGCTGGGTGCCCTGGGTGTACAGCGCGGTGCCCGCCTGCTGGCTAATGAGGCTGCTGAGCACCGGGCCGAACTGGTACGCCGCTCCTTGGCCCCGCTACCGGCGGGCTCTTACTCGGTGGTCGCTGGGGACGGGCGCCAGATTGCCCGCACCCTGGCTGAGGGGAAGAACCTGCCTGAGAGCATGCCTGCTGGTGTGCTCTTTGACCGTGTGATGGTTGATGTTCCTTGCTCTGGCCTGGGCGCATTACGCCGCCGCCCTGAGGCCCGCTGGCGCAAGAGCCCCCGCGATATTGCTGAGTTGCTGCCTCTACAGCTTGAGCTCTTTACAGCTGCTGCTTCGGTCACCCGCCCCGGCGGCCTGATTGCCTATGTGACTTGTTCACCGCACACGGCAGAAACCCAGAGCATTGTGCACGATATTCTCCGGAAGGTCGATGTGACCTTGTTGGATTCCGGGGCCGCCTTACGGGCAGTTGCCCGGGTCGATGAGTTGGGTGCCTCCGTCCTGGCCGGTGACCGTGACCCGGCCTTCACCCCGGAAGCCCCTAAGGGGGTAACCTTAGCTGATGGGGCGAGTACCGCTCAGCTTTGGCCGCATGTTCACGGCACTGATGCCATGTTCTTCGCCCTTTTCCGTAAGAACTAGCTATCGCGAAGCCTAGCTAGAACAGCGGGCATTGGGCTTGAGCTAATAGAGCCTGAAAAAAGAAACGGTGTGCCCCAAGAAAAGGGGCACACCGTTTTATTGTGTCGAGCGCTCAACTGGTGCACTCAACTGGTGGCCAGTGGTAGGGCTGGGCTGATTAGAGAACCATAGCCGCTACCCACCCAGCAATCAGCAGGGGGATGTTGTAGTGGATGAAGGTGGGAATCACTGAATCACGGATGTGATCGTGCTGCCCATCAACATTCAAACCAGCGGTGGGGCCCAGGGTAGAATCTGAGGCCGGTGAACCGGCATCACCCAGGGCACCAGCGGTACCGATGATAGAAACAGTGGCCAGGGGTGAGAACCCTAGGGCCAGGCAGAGGGGCACATAGATGGTGGTGATAATGGGCAGGGTTGAGAAGGAAGAACCAATACCCATGGTCACCAGAAGACCAACAACGAGCATGGCCATAGCTGCAACGGACTGGTTACCAGCAAAGAGGTCTGAGACGGTGGTGACCAATGGGTCAACGTCCCCGGTGGCGTCCATAACAGCGGCAAAACCCTGGGCTGAAATCATGATGAAACCAATCAGCGCCATCATGCGCATACCGGCGGTAAAAACGTCGTCTGCTTCTCTCCACTTGACGGCACCGGTCACCATGAAAATGGTCAGACCCACCAGGGCACCTACGAGTAGGGAATTAGCTTCGGTGCCTATGGTTTGCATAATGACCTGCACCAGGAAGGTGGCGATGATAGCAACAATAGCGACGATAATCTTAAACCGGCTGACCTGGGTAGGTGCAATTTCTGCGGGGGTGATTTCGAACCCCTGGTAGGTGCGGGGCTTGCGGTAGCTAAAGAAGACAGCAATGAGCAAACCTGCAACCATGCCCAGGGCAGGGATGCCCATGGCCTGCATGACGTCGATGTTGCTGGTGTCCATTCCGGCGCGCTCAATATTGCCCAGCAGAATGTCGTTCAGGAAGATGGCACCGAAGCCTACAGGAACGTACATGTAGGTGGTGACCAGACCGAAGGTGAGCACACAGGCGATCAGGCGTCGATCCAGTTTGAAGCGGTTGAAGACAGCTAGCAGGGGCGGAATGATGAGCGGGATGAAGGCAATGTGAACCGGGATGAGGTTCTGGGACATAACCGACATCGCTAGAATTCCAGCTAGCAGCACCCATTTGACGGTAAATTCGATGCGCTGGTTGGCCGCCGTGCTTTCTGAGCCAACCTTGTTAATGATGCCATTGGCGATGAGCTGGGGCAGGCCCGAGCTTGAAACTGCCATGGCGAAGGCGCCGAGCAGGGCGTAGGAGAGCGCTAGCATAGCACCGCCAGAGAGGCCCTCCTGGTAGGCGACCATGGTGCCATCCAGCCCGCCTACAAGACCACCTACGAGAGCTCCAATAAAGAGTGCGAGGACGACGTGTACGCGTGCTGCGGAGAGGATGAGCATGACCAGGACCGCAAGCAGAACCGAGTTCATAATTTTCCTAACCTTTGAATAAATATGAGTAAATTCTAGCTTTTGAGACCTTTTCTCAGCTTGCTGAGGCTCGGATATTAAGGTGTGATAGCCCTTATGCTCTAACCGCTTTTCCGGTGGGAGTCAGTGTAAGGTGGTGGGGGAGTTGACTATGAACGGAGCGCCTATGACCTGCCTAATTAACCCTTCCATTTTGAGTGCCGATTTTTCTCGGCTGGGGGAGGAACTGGCCGCTATCTCAACTGCTGATGCCGCCCATATTGACGTGATGGACGGCCATTTTGTGCCCAACCTGACCTGGGGCTTACCGGTGGTCAAGCGTTTGAAAGAGGTCTCGCCCATTCCCTTTGATGTGCACCTGATGATTGAGGACGCTGACCGCTGGGCCCCTGCCTACGCTGAGGTGGGCTGCGAGTCGGTAACCTTCCACGCCGAGGCCGCTATCGCCCCTATTAAGCTGGCTCGTACCTTGCGTGAGAGTGGTGCTAAGGCTGGTATGGCCTTGCGCCCGGCTACCGGTGTTGAGCCTTACCTGGATATGCTCAGCGAGATTGATATGTTGCTTTTAATGACCGTTGAGCCGGGCTTTGGCGGTCAGTCCTTCCTTGATGTTACTGTGCCGAAGATTAGGCGGGCTGCTGCCGCTCTTGAGGGCTCCGGGGCTGATGTGATTTTGCAGGTCGATGGTGGTATCACTGAAGAAACTATTGTGCGTGCAGCTGAGGCTGGGGCTACTTGTTTTGTGGCTGGCTCTTCTGTCTATGGGGCCGATGATGTTGAAGCTGCTATTGCGGGCCTGCGCCGGGCTGCTGCGTCCACCCACCACCATTAGGAAGATATGACTGAGAAACTTACACCCCTTGAAGAGGCCGACCGTGAACTTGCTCGCGCCCAGGAACTGATTGCTGCCGGGCAGCTTGCTGATGCCTTACCTGCCCTTGAAACTGCTGCGGGCGGTTTTGAGAGTGCCCAGGAGATTTTTGGGCAGATTTTGGCCCTGAAAATTCTCAGTGAGGTCAAGCGGGATATGGGCCATGCTGGCCCTGCCTTGGAAGATGTGCTCCGTGCCCATGCCCTGCTAGCTGATGCTAAGCCTGATGCTGAGCAGCTACCAGATTTTGCGACTGAGGTGGGTTCTCTTCACGCTGAGCTCGGCGACTTTGAGCGCTCTAAAACCTGGTATGATCGGGGTTTGCGCGGCTATGAGGCCCAAGGCAATGCTGAGGGGCAGGCTCATAACCTGGTGGCTCTGGCAGGTCTTGCCCGGCAGGCCCCAGATGAGGCTGCGGCCCAAACCTACCTTGCCCAGGCCTATGAGCTGTATGCGTCCGGTGGGCATAAGGTTCAGCTGATGCATGTGCGTAATGCTCAGGCTCAGGGGCTGCTGGCTACCGGTGATACGGACGCTGCCCGCCCGCTCCTGACGGAGGCCCTTGATCTGGCCCAGGAGCTTGAGGATCATGCTTTCTTGGGTGAGACTTACCAGCTTCTGGCCTTGGTGACAGCCCAGGAAGGGGACGCGGACGCCGCGCAGGGCTATTTGGTGCGTTCTGCTGAGCACTATGCCGCTGCAGGGGATGCTGATAATGAGGCTTTTGTGAAGGAGTTGCTTCAGCGACTTACTGGCCGTAGTTAGCCGTAGAGCTAGCTGTAGTTAGCCTTCGGTGAGCTGCTCTTGGGCTCGTTCTGCTGCCTGCTCGTTACCCATGGAACGGTGGATGGTTGCCAGCATAGTGTAGTAGAGGGTTGCGTCCTCTGAACCTGCCACCAGGACGGGCTTGGTGAGGGTGAGTACGTTCAGAGCTTGTTTGCTCTGGCCTTCTTCTAGGAGTTTCTGGGCGCCTTTGACAGCGCGGGTGACAGCCTGCTGGGGCTTGCGTTTGACGAGGTGGGCTACGGCGCCGTGTTCCTGTTTGAAGGTGGTGTCACGTTTTTGAATGTTGGCGGGTTTTAGCTCGGTCATAGCGTTCTTTCGTGGTGCCAGGGCAGTGTGATGCCAGGGGTATTAATAGGGGTTCCACCCTAGTCTAGCGACTTTGGGTGGAACCCCTGTTTGCTTTTCTGCTCTTGTTGGGCTGGTGGCTCTTTTAGGTGAGCTCTCTGCCGCGGGTTTCAGGTAGGAGCAGGGTGGCTGCTGCGGCGGTGATGAAGGCTGCGGCGAAGACTCCAAAGAGGCCGGGGATGCCGATGTGGGGCATGAGGAAGGGCACCAGCAGCGGGGCGATGATGGAGGCTAGGCGGCCAAAACCGGCTGCGGAGCCTGTGCCTGAGCCGCGCAGGTGCACGGGGTAGAGTTCGGGGCCTACCGCGTAGAGGGCACCCCAGGCACCCAGGTTGAAGAAGGAGAGTAGGCAGCCACTGATAATGAGCATGGTGGTTTCATGGGAGGCCCCGTAGAGGGCTGCGGCTAGGGCGGAGCCGGTGAGGAAGATAGCTAGGGTGCTGCGTCGGCCCCATCGTTCAATCAGCCAGGCGCTGGCTGCGTAGCCAGGTAGCTGGGCGCAGGTCATGATTAGGGTGAAGGTGAAGGAGGTGATGAGGCTAAAGCCCTGCTGGACGAGCAGGGAGGGGATCCAGATGAAGGCACCGTAGTAGGAGAGGTTGATGCAGAACCAGATGGCCCAGAAGGCGGCGGTGCGGCGGCGTAGGGCCGGTGACCAGAGGGAAGTGGCCTTTGCTTCTGCCGTCAGCTGGCCGGTGGTTGCCGGTGGGTTTGCAGGCTGGGGGCGAGTTTTTTCTTTCAGGGCTAGGGGCTTAGAGGCTGCGAAAGAGTTGATGACTTCTTGGGCTTCTGCGGTGCGGTTTTTGCTGATGAGGTAGCGCACTGATTCTGGTAGGCCCAGGCGCACGACCAGGGCGTAGAGGGCGGGGATGCAACCGATGGCAAGGGCCCAGCGCCAGCCGTTTTCTGAGTCGCGCACAATGTAGGTTCCGATGAGTGCTGCCAGGATCCAGCCGATGGCCCAGAAGGCTTCTAGGAGAACGACCATGCGCCCGCGCACGCGCCGGGGTGAGAATTCTGCGATGTAGGTTGAGGCTACGGGCAGTTCAGCACCCAGGCCTAGGCCGATGAGGAAGCGCAGAGCCAGGAGGGCTGTGAAGGTGGTGGCCAGGGCTGAGAGGCCGGTGGCTACACCGTAGATGAGTAGGGTGATGGCGAAGATGTGGCGGCGGCCAAAGGTGTCTGAGAGTTTGCCGCCGACGGTTGCCCCGATGGCCATGCCGATGAAGCCGATGGAGGCGAGGAGGGAGGCGTCCTGGTTGGAGAGCTGCCAGTGGACGCCCAGTGCGGCGATGACGAAGGAGAGCAGGCCAACGTCCATGGCATCGAGTGACCAGCCGATTCCGGTGATGCCGAGGAGTTTGGCGTGTTTGCCGGTGAGGGGCATCTGGTCGAGTTCTTGGGTGAGCTGGTGCTCTGGGGTGGGTGTGGCTGTTGGGGGCCGGTGGGTGGGCATGGGTACCTCGGGTGCGTTTGGTCGGTGATGATAGCTGGTTATGAGGGGCCCAGCCTGTGGGTTGGGCTGACTCTAACCCCTGTTCGACTTTAGCGTGCGTGCTTCTTCTCTGGTGGGCTATGGGGTCTCTTGTCTGGTTTGTGTCAGAAAATGACTCGCCCATGAGGTGCTGAAATTCTCAGATGTGGCAAAAGTGGCTCAAAGTATGCAATATTTGAACAGTGTTCAAAAATGATATTCTTCCAGGTCAAAACCTAGTAACCCGCGACAGAAACCTCCTCTGGCACCCCTACGCCCCCCTCAACACCCGCCCCCTCTACGCCGTCACCGCCGCCCACCGCAGCACCCTCACCCTCCAAGACGAACACGGCAAAACCTACCAGGGGCTAGATGCCATGAGCTCCTGGTGGTGCCAAGTACACGGCTACACCAACCCCCACTTAGACAAGGCCCTCACCCAACAAATCCAACGATTCTCCCACGTCATGTTCGGCGGGCTAACCCACCAACCAGCCATCACCCTAGCCGAAAAACTACGCGACCTCACCCCCGCAGGGCTAGACCACATCTTCCTAGCAGACTCCGGCTCCGTCTCAGTCGAAGTAGCCCTCAAACTAGCCATCCAATACCAAAACGCCCTAGGACGCCCCCACAAAGGCCGCTTCATCGCCCTACGCGGCGGCTACCACGGCGACACCATCGGAGCCATGGGAGTCTCCGACCCCCAAGGGAGCATGCACCAAGACTTCACCCACATCGTCCAAAGCCAATACTTCCTGCCCAAACCCCCAGCAGCCACCTACAACCCCACCACCGACACCTGGTCCGTAGACCAAACCCAACAAACCGCCTGGGACCAAGCCGCCGAAGAATACATCGCCACCCAAGCCCACAAGTGCGCCGCCATCATCGTCGAACCCATCGTCCAAGGAGCCGGAGGCATGCACTTCTACCACCCCCAATGCCTCACCCGCCTCAAAACCTGGGCCGAAGAACACCAACTTCTGCTCATCTTCGACGAAATCGCAACCGGCTTCGGACGCACCGGCAAACTCTTCGCCGCCAACTGGGCCAACGTCACCCCCCACGTGATGACCGTCGGTAAAGCCATGACCGGCGGCTACATGACCCAAGGCGCCGTGATCGTCCACACCGATGTCGCCCACGTCATTAGCACCTCCAGCTACAAGGCCCTCATGCACGGGCCCACCTTCATGGGCAACCCCCTAGCAAGCGCCGTCTCATCAGCCTCCCTCGACCTACTCACCGCAGCCGTACCCACCGAAAGCCACTGGGAAACAAACGTCCCCAGGCTCTCCCAAGCCCTAGCCACCGGCCTAGAACCAGCCCGCCAACTCGAACCCGTCCACGATGTACGCACCCTCGGGGGCATCGGCGTCATCGAACTCAAAAAACCAGTCAAGACAGGAGCAATCATCCAAGCTGCCCTCGAACGCGGAGTCTGGGTCAGGCCCTTCCGCAACCTGGTCTACACCATGCCCACCTACATCAGCACCACAGAAGAACTCGCGCACCTCACCGGCGGGCTGGTAGAAGCCATCAAGGAGGTCTACCCACAATGAACCAGCCTCACGCCCTGAGCCCCCTCCTCACCCAGGCAGCCCGGGTGCGCTCGCGCAGGGGCATAGAACGTACTGCTCACCCTACTGGCCCTCTCTGGTGCGATTTGGCCTCCAACGACTACCTGGGATTATCCAAAGACCCCCGGGTCATTGAAGCTGCCCACTGCGCCCTGGGCACGTGGGGAACCTCAGCCCGCGCCTCCCGCGTCGTCACAGGCACAACCACCGCCCACCAGCAAGCAGAGGACGCCCTGGCGCAGCTTACCGGAACAGAAAGCGGGCTAGTTTTCTCTGCCGGTTACACCGCCAACTTAGCTGTCTTAGCAGCCCTTGGCCGCCCCGGAACCAGCCTGCTCATGGACGAGCATGTGCACGCCTCCTTACACGATGGGGCCCGGCTCTCGGCAGCCTCAGTGACCTTCTTTGAGCACAATAAGCTGGTGCACCTGCGCAACCTCTTAGAAGAACAGGGCGAAAAGCCCAGCATCATTGTGACTGAGGGCATTTTCTCTGTTCTCGGTGATAGCGCCCCGGTGAGGGAGCTACTAGCCCTAGCCACCGAATACCGGGCTGTGCTGGTAGTTGATGAGTCCCATTCCCTCGGTGTTCTAGGGGCAGGTGCAGGTATCTGCCGCCAGGAAGGAATCTCCGGGGCCAATAACCTGCTGATTACCAGCTCTTTAGGCAAGGCTCTAGGCTCTATGGGCGGGGTGCTACTGGGGCCCACCGAGTTCCGGGACTACTTCGTCAATACCGCCCGAACCTTCATCTTCGACACAGCCCTAGCCCCAGCCAACGCCGCCGCAGCCTACCAGGCTGCCCGCATTATCCAGGCTGAAGGCACCGACCTGACCCACCAGCTTTTCACCAAGGCCCACAAGATTAGCTCCGCCTTGAACCTGCAACAAAGCAGCGGGGCCGTGCAATCTCTACCCCTCACCGCAGGCTCACAGCAGGCAGCAAAACTAGCTGGCCAACTCGCCGCTGCCGGAGTATCGGTAGGGTGCTTCCGCCCACCGGCAGTACCCGATGGCATCAGCCGCCTACGCTTTACCGCCTGCGCTGATACAGAACAGACCACTCTGAACAAGGCTCTCGCCCTTGTGACCGAGCTTTTAGAAACCACCACCCTGTAAGGAAAATACGCAATGACAACACAACCTACCTGCCCCTTCCACCAGCTCAAAGACGACTACGGTCTCACCCAGGCCAGCACACCCCTCACCCTGGTCTCTGACCCCGAAGACGTCAAAGAAATTCTAGGGGCACCAGATACCTTCATCCCCGCCAACGCCCTGACCGCAGCAGTAGACCTGAGCCCAGCGTCCTTACGTATCTTGTTGAGCTACAAGTTTGAGCTACCACCCGTTCTGGCCAGCGCCAGTGGCAGCGCCCACCGGCAGGTGCGCTCTACCGTAGCCTCCTTCTTCTCACCGGCGCGCGTGCGGGCACAAGAAGGGGCAGTACGCTGCGCCGTCGCCCGCCGCCTTGCTACCACCAGCACAGAGCCCCAACAGATCACCCGCGCCTTTCACGAACTCTCCCACCAGGTGCCCACCATGCTCATGTGGGAACTCACCGGCGTTAAACCCGAAGTACGCCACAGCATCAACCTCGATGACCAGACCCTATGGGTGCACTCGCTAGATGCCCTCGAACTCTTCTGGGGCTGGCCTGATAGCGAGCGCCAAAAAGAACTAGCCCACAGCGTCGGACAACTCCACCGCACCCTCCGCCAGATGGTCACCCACTGCCAGGGCGACACCAGCTCCCTCTACGGCAAGCTCTTTGACCTAGGAAAAAGTGAGGCCGAGGTAGTTTCCCTGGCCTTCTTCCTAACCGTTGCCGGGCAATTTACCACCACCTTGCTCATCAACAGCATCATGTACTACGCACTGACCGGGCAAAAAGACATCACCCTCACCCAATGCGCAGATGCCGAAGAGGCTAACCTGCTGGTGCGCCGCGTCCTTGAAACCCAGTCCTCGGTTCCCACCTGGCGGCGCGTGGTCGCAGAAGAAACAACCGTAGGGGAGCACACCTACCCGGCCGACTCAGAAATACTGGTCCAACTCTCTGGACGCCCCGCTCACCCCGATAAGCCAGATACCTCCCTCTCCTTCGGGTGGGGGCTGCACCGCTGCCTCGGTGCCCTGCTGGCAGAATCTGAATCGACCTGGCTGATCAACGAGTGGGGCCGGTGGGCCCAAGAAAAGGGCCTCACCTTGCACCATGAGGGTGAACCGCAGTGGATTGACCTGCTCTCCTTCCGCTCAGCCTACGAGCTGAGCATCGGCACCGGTGAAGGGAAATAAGAATGAGCGCCGGAAAAATTATCCATATTGTTGGCACTGATACTGATGTTGGTAAGACCGTAGCAACTGCGGCCCTGGCTGCTACCCTCATCAACCAAGGTAAGACGGTTGCCCTCTATAAGCCCGCCCAAACCGGGGTGCGCCCCCAGGAGATAGGTGATGTGCAGTACGCTGCCGCACTCTCAGGGGCCACACCCTATGAGGGTGCCCGCATGCTCCACCCCATGGCACCGGTTGCTGCAGCGGCACGCGAAGGGAAAACCTTACCGCCTTTGCAAGAGCACCGGGCAAAGGTTGAAGAGCTAGCTGACCAGTACGACTATGTGCTGGTAGAGGGTGCTGGGGGAGTGACCGTAGACCTGGCTGAACCCCTAGAGACAGGGGCAGGCTATGCCAGCCAAAACCAGGCTGATTTGATAGAACTTCTACCCCCGCAGGCGCACACCTTTATCATCGCCAGGGCAGGGCTAGGAACCCTCAACCATACCGCCCTCACCCAGTCCTACCTGTACCAGCGCGGCATAAAAGCCCAGGGCATTATCATCGGCGCCTGGCCAGCCACCCCTAACGAAGTAGAAGAAAGCAACCTACAAGCCCTCACCCAGCAGGACCTGAAAGTAGTAGCTCAACTACCAGCAGGGGCAGGTAAAGGCTTTACGGTCGGTTATGACAAGGTATTACCTTTTGTTGAGCAGGAGCTGACACACTTTAGAAAAAACTCCACCCAGTGGATGGAACATGCGGTGACGGCCCTGGGTATGCCATAATTTTTGTATCAATAATTTCGTGCTCCGGGACCCGGTGAAAATCCGAACCGGCGGTGATAGTCCGCTAATCCTCAGCTCACCAGAGCCAAGGACCTGACAGGTGAAATTCCTGTACCGACAGTACAGTCTGGATGGAAGGTAGCACGAGCAAACCGTACGGTGCCACCTGGCACCTGCCCTACCCGCCAGCCTGGCCCACGTGCGTCCTCACTTCTGAACGCGCGCGGGCCAAGCCACGGCTGGGCACCCTCGATTTGTTCTCCCGGAGCCACTAGCTTTGGGAGTTTTTTCATGGAATTCTTGCGGTGGCTCTTCGACGCTCAAATAGCGATTGGTGACAACCAATCCCTACTGGTGCGCGAAGTCCTTGGCAACATTTTTGGTCTACTATCAGCCCTCGGCGGTATGCGCCGCAAAGTCTGGGCCTGGCCCATGGGCATCATCGGGAACCTACTTCTACTCACCGTCTTCCTCGGTACCCTCTTCGGCTCCACCTACGGCACCGCAAACCTCCTAGGGCAAGCCGGGCGGCAGATCATGTTCATCGCCGTCTCCATCTGGGGCTGGTACCGCTGGAACCAAACCCGCAAAGACAGCACCACCAGTCAGGCAGCAGTGATCCCCCAATGGGCTAGCGGACGCGAACGAATCTTCATGATCCTCTTCATGCTCCTAGGCACCGGCCTACTCACCCCCATCTTTCGCGCCCTCGGCTCCTACGAACCCGTATGGTCAGACGCCTGGATCTTCACCGGCTCCCTGCTGGCCACCTACGGTATGGCTAAAGGCTGGGTCGAATTTTGGCTGGTCTGGGTGGCCGTAGACATCGTCGGTGTACCCCTGCTCTGGTCAGCAGGCTACTACGCCAGCGCCTTCATGTACCTCTTCTACGGGGCCTTCACCCTCACCGGATTCTTCATCTGGTGGCGCACCCGCAACCAAGAAGCTCATAAGGTCCAAGTAGAAACTGCCTTCCCCGACCCCACTGTAGACATCCGCTAACCCATGCAAACCCTCACAGACACCCAAGCCATGGCCCTGGCTCTCACAGCCGCCTGCCATGGGGTGCGCGGAGCCAACCCTCTCGTCGGGGCAGTTATCGTCAACAGTGCCGGGCAGCACCTGGCTACCGGCTGGCACCAAGGCGCAGGCACACCCCATGCCGAAGCCCACGCCCTCGCACAAGCTCAAGCAGCCGGCATCGATGTGCGCGGGGCCCGCATGTATGTCACCCTCGAACCTTGTAACCACACCGGACGCACCGGCCCCTGCTCCCAAGCCATCGCCCAAGCAGGCATCGGCCAGGTCATCTACGCCTACTCAGATACCACAGAACACGCCGCCGGGGGAGCAGCCTACCTGCGCTCACAGGGCATAGACGTGCGCGGGGGTCTGCTAGAGAGCCAAGCCTACGACCTCAACGCCCGCTGGTTTGCAGCAGCAACTGGGCGGCGCCCTTTCATCACCGCAAAAATTGCTAGCTCCCTCGATGGCTACATTGCTGCAGCCGATGGCAGCAGTCAATGGATTACCGGGGCTGAAGCCCGCGCCGACGGGCACACCCTGCGCGCCCGGGCTGATGCCATCATGGTTGGTACCGGCACCCTAGAAGCTGATAACCCCCAGCTCACCGCGCGGACGGATGCCGGGCAGCTAGCAGAAAACCAGCCCCTGCGTGTGGTGGTCGGGGAAAGGCCCCTGCCCGCAGGTAGCCACCTGGGCCAGGCCGTCCAGGCCGGGCAAGCCCTGCACTACCGCACCCGCGACCTAGCTGAGGCCCTCACTGACCTGCACGCCAGGGGTATTAGCCACCTCATGGTAGAAGGCGGGCCCACCCTCATCACCGCCCTAATACGGGCTAACCTGGTCGATGAACTCTACTGGTACCGGGCCCCACTACTCCTCGGGGCAGGGAAACCAGCCCTGGGGGAGCTGGGAATCTCCAGCCTGAGCCAGGCAGGGCGCTGGCAGCTTGACCACCTCACCTACCACCCGGCAGTGCAAACCCTGGGGGCGGACGTCCGCACCCGGCTTGTGCCAGCAAACGAATAGAAACTCGACAAGGTGCGCCCGATAGACGCAGCCGCGTGTGACCCTCTCATGTCTCGCGCCGGGGCGCTGGACATGATTCGTGCCAGCCCCACGCCAACACGCGGGGCTGCGTCTATCGGCCTCACCATCTCACCTAAGGACCTCATGTTTACCGGAATCATTGCCGCCGTTGGCACCGTAGAATCTCTTCAACCTGTGGTGGATAGCTCAGGGCAGGCTGAATCAGCCGTCCTGACCATCAAAGCAGGCCCGCTCATTGACGACCTTGAACACGGCGGCTCCCTAGCCGTCAACGGGGTCTGCCTGACAGCCACCCGCACGCGTGAACTCGCACCGGGCTATTTTGCCGCCGACATGATGGGTGAAACCCTAGGCCGCACCAACCTGGGGCAGCTAAAACCAGGGGACCGCGTGAACCTAGAGCGTTGCATGCCAGCCGGTGGCCGTTTTGATGGGCACGTGGTCCAAGGGCACGTGGACGGGCTAGGCACCGTGGTAAAGGTAGAAGACCACGAATCCTGGCGTACCGTGCGCGTACGCGTGCCCCACGATATGGCAGCACACCTGACCGAAAAGGGCTCTATCACAGTCTCAGGGGCATCACTGACCGTTACCGCTGTCTCCCACCCGCACGCTGATACCCACTGGTTCGAGGTAGGCCTCATCCCTGCAACCTTAGAAGCCACCACCCTCGGTAAGCTAACCGCAGGCGATACCGTCAACCTCGAAACTGATGCCCTGGCTAAGTATGTGCAGCGCATCCTGGCTGTTTCAGGCTCACCAGCCGGGCTAGGTACCACCCCAGCCGGGGGCACCGGCACCTGGCAGCAGCCTACCACCGCCCTTGATTCCATCGAGCAGGCTGTGGCCCACATTGCCCAGGGCGGGGCAGTGGTTGTGGTGGATGACGAAGACCGCGAAAACGAAGGCGATATTATCTTTGCCGCCGAACACGCTACCGCCGAACTCATGGGCTTCACCATCCGCTACACCTCAGGTGTTATCTGCGCCCCCATGAGCGCCGCCCGAGCCGACACCCTGGGGCTACCACCCATGGTCGCAGTCAATGAGGACGCCAAAGGCACCGCCTACACCGTCACCTGCGACGCCCGCGAAGGGGTCACCACCGGCATCTCTGCCGCCGACCGGGCCCGCACCGTCCAGGTTCTTGCCAGCCCCACCTCAACCGCAAGGTGCCTGACCCGCCCCGGCCACGTGCTACCCCTACGGGCCGTAGACGGGGGAGCGCGCCAACGCCCCGGCCACACCGAAGCCGCCGTCGAACTCACCACCCTAGCGGGCCTCTCAGGGGTAGGCGTAATCTCAGAAATCGTCCACGACGACGGCACCATGATGCGCTTTGACGCCCTACGGGCCTTTGCCACCGAACACAAGCTGCCCATGATATCCATCGCTGACCTGGTAGCCTACCTGCAGGAGCATGAGAGTGAACGATAAAAACATTCTCACCGCTAGCAGTGAGCCGGTGCTAGTTCCCACCCCCTACGGTGTATTCGCTGTCTCTGGGTACTCCTTTGCCGATGGCACCGAACACATGCTAGCTACCGCCGTCAGCGCGGACGGGCACCCCACCACCTCCAGGGACCAAGACCAGGACCACCTCGTCCGTATCCACTCCGAATGCGCCACCGGTGACCTACTCGGCTCCTACCGCTGTGACTGCGGCCCACAACTAGAAAAAGCCCTAGCCACCGTCCAAGAACTCGGCGGGTCCGTGCTCTACCTACGCGGGCATGAGGGCCGCGGCATCGGCCTGGTCAATAAGCTACGCGCCTATGCCCTACAAGATGCCGGGGACGACACCCTCGACGCTAACCTACACCTAGGCTTCCCCGCCGACGCCAGAGACTACACCCAGGCGTCCGCCATCTTAAAAGCGGCAGGGCTCACCCGCATCCGCCTACTGACCAACAACCCGGCAAAAGCTGAAGCCCTCACCGAATTAGGCGTGCATGTAACCGGTCTTGTCCCTGATGTGATCGCCCCCCGCCCCGAAAATGAGCGCTACCTAGCTACCAAACGCGACCGCATGCGCCACATCCTCAACTAGGTACCATCTGAGCCAGAAAAACCCATCTAGTTTGTGGTCATTTCTGAATTAGCTGGTACCCACCCCGAACCCAACCCTAAGGAGAACACCATGAGCGGAGCAGGAGCACCCGCCCCCCAACTCAACCCCACCCACACTGCAGGTCTGAAAGTCGCCGTGATTGCGGCGTCCTGGCACACCCAAATCATGGACGGCCTGCTTGATGGCGCCCGCCGCGCCGCAGCGGACGCCGGTATCGAACCGACCATCGTGCGCGTACCCGGCACCTTCGAACTGCCCGTCGCCGCAGCCACCCTGGCCGACAAATACGACGCCCTGGTCGCCCTGGGCGTGGTCATTCGCGGTGGCACCCCACACTTTGAATATGTCTGTGACGCCGCCACCAGCGGCCTGACCCAGGTATCTATTAGCACTAAAACCCCCGTCGGTTTTGGCGTGCTGACCTGCGACACCGAAGAGCAAGGCATCGACCGCGCTGGCCTGCCCGGCTCCACTGAAGATAAGGGCTACGAGGCCATGGCCGCCGCCCTCGAAACAGTGGTGGCACTGCGCGGACTCTAGGCCTGTGAGCTAGAACGTGAAACCTGCCCCTGCGCGGTAACCCCGCCAGGGGCGCAAAGAGAGGTAATCTAGAGACTGTGAAGAACTTTGAAACCCTATTCGCAGAACTGACCGAGAAGGCTGAAACCCGCCCTGAGGGCTCGGGCACCGTGACGGAGCTTGACAAGGGCGTGCACTTTATCGGCAAGAAAATCGTAGAAGAAGCCGCAGAGGTCTGGATGGCCGCTGAATTCCAGTCCGACGCCGAATTCGCTGAAGAAGCTTCACAACTGATTTACCATTTGCAGTGCATGATGATCGCCAAGGGACTGACTCCCGAAGATATCTACAAGTACCTCTAAAACATCATCACCGCAAAGGAAAAACATATGCTGCGTGTTGCAGTCCCCAACAAAGGTATGCTCTCTCAGGCTGCCTCAACCATGCTCACCGAAGCCGGCTACCTCCAGCGCCGCGACTCCCGTGAACTAGTACTCGTCGACCAAGAAAATGAGGTCGAATTCTTCTACCTGCGCCCCCGTGACATCGCCGTCTACGTGGGTGAAGGCACCCTGGATGTGGGTATCACCGGCCGCGACCTGCTCATGGACTCAGGCACCCACGCCGAAGAAGCCCTCAACCTTGACTTTGCCCGCTCCACCTTCCGCCTAGCCGGGCCCGCTGGTACTTTCGCTGACCCTGCTGAGCTAGAAGGTAAGCGCATCGCCACCAGCTACAAGCGCCTGCTCACTGACTACCTGGAACGCTCCGGTATCAAGGCCTCGGTGGTGCGTCTAGACGGTGCGATTGAGTCCTCGATTCGCCTGGGTGTTGCGGACGCTATCGCCGATGTGGTCGAAACCGGCAACACCATGCGCGCTGCTGGCCTAGAACCCTTTGGTGAGCCGATTATGCGCTCTGAGGCTCTGCTCATTAAGCGCCCCGGCGTTGAAGACCACACTGGGCTGGAGCGTCTGCAGCGCCGCCTGCAAGGTGTGCTCATTGCCCGCCAGTACGTGATGATTGACTACAACGTCGAAGAAGCTAACCTTGAGGCCGCTACTAAGCTCACCCCCGGCCTGGAAGCCCCCACTATCTCCCCGCTCTCCCGTGATGGTTGGGTTGCTGTGCGCTCCATGGTGCAGCGTAAGGCCGCTAATAAGGTCATGGACTCTCTCTACGAGATTGGTGGCCGCGGTATTCTTGTGACCGCTATTCAGGCTGCCCGCCTGTAAAGTTTCTCGGCGGCGTCCTCACCCTGTCTATCTTGGGGTGGACGCCGCCGCTTTAATTTTTTAAACTCAAGGAAAGGGGGCGCACCCGTGGGTGTTGCCATTCGTGTTATTCCGTGTCTTGATGTGGACGCCGGCCGCGTGGTCAAGGGCGTCAAATTTGAGGGCCTGCGCGACGCCGGTGACCCGGTAGAACTGGCCAAACGCTATAACGCTGAGGGCGCCGATGAGCTGACCTTCCTGGATGTTACCGCCTCTTCTTCTGACCGGCAGACCACCTTTGATGTGGTCGCTTCCACCGCCGAGCAGGTCTTTATCCCGCTGACCGTGGGAGGGGGAGTGCGCACCGCTGAAGACGTTGACCGCCTGCTGCGCACCGGCGCCGATAAGGCCTCTATCAATACTGCGGCGATTGCCCGCCCTGAGGTGATCAACGAGATTACCGAGCGGTTTGGCTCCCAGGTTTTGGTGCTCTCTGCCGATGCCAAGAAGTCGGATGCCACCCCTTCTGGCTATGAGGTGACCACCCACGGCGGGCGTACTTCCACCGGCCTTGATCTGCTGGAGTGGGCTGCGGAGGCCGCTGAGCGTGGGGTGGGGGAGATCCTGCTGAACTCCATTGATGCCGACGGCACTAAGGCCGGTTTTGATTTGCCCATGATTCGTGCGGTGCGCTCCGTTGTGTCGGTGCCCCTGATTGCTTCGGGCGGCGCGGGCGCCGCCGAGCACTTCCCACCCGCTATCGAGGCCGGGGCGGACGCTGTGCTGGCCGCTTCCATCTTCCACTTCGGCGAAGTAAGCATCGGAGAAGTGAAGGACGCCATCCGCGCGGCTGGGTACGAAGTGCGGTAGGGGAAGACAAGTAAGACACACCAGGCTCACGCTCGCTGCCGACCCTCTCGCCGGTTCGCTAGCGCTCACAGGCGATTCACGCCAGCCCCGCGCCAGCAGCTTCGCTGTGAGCCTGGTTTGCCTTACCTCTGCCAGCCAAATTTCGAAAATAAAACCTGCATCCGTTTAGCGTCTATTAAGAATATAAATACCCTTTGGCTGATAGAAAAACTCCATCATGGTGGTGAAAGCCAAGCAGATACCCTCTTGCTGAGGCGTACGTAATTCCGTATTATTGGGGTATGACTACGATTTCAGTAACTAATGCCCGTAGCGATCTCTACCAGTTGGTTGACCAGGTCAACGCTGACTCGCACCCTGTCACCATTGCAGGAAAGCGAGGTAACGCTGTGTTAATTGGCGAAGATGATTGGCTGGCTATCCAAGAAACTCTATACCTCAGCTCTATCCCTGAAATCCGAGAAAGTATCCAGCAGGCTCGCAAGGAGCCTCTGAGCGAAGGCAGCACGGAGCTTCCTTGGTGAGCTGGAAACTGATTTACTCCAAGCAAGCGCAAAAGGATGCACTCAAACTTAAACGTTCTGGCTTACAACCTAAGGCTCAGAAGCTGCTAGAGGTAATTGCTGAAAACCCTTGGCAGAACCCTCCACGCTACGAAAAACTCGTTGGAGACATGGCGGGCTTGTATTCCAGACGAATCAACGTTCAGCACAGACTTGTGTATGACGTGTTCGAAGAGGAACACACCATCCATGTGCTAAAGATGTGGACCCACTACGAGTAAACCGTACAGAGCCCATCTAGCAGTTTATATCGAGCATGAACTCGACAAACTGCTCAGCTGGCATCTTGCGCATATGTACAACTTGATCTATGGCGTTCTATCCCAGACTCCTTCATCCTAAAAAACTTGATTTACTTGCTGTTGTGCCTGTCGTGGTTATAGAGGGTGCTCGTACAGTGGGGAAGACAATCTTGATGAACTAGCTGGATCACGGGGGGCACTCCCCGTCTGACGGCGGATTTCGTTCGCTCTTGTGTGCTCGCGCGCTCACACTCGCTCACTTCATCGAGCCAACAGCTTCGCTGTGAGCCTGGCTTGCCTTACCTCTCCCAGCTAACTTTCGAAAATAAAACTTACATGGTTTTAGCGCTTCTCTGTAGCTAGACGGCTAAATGCTTTTTCAAGGTCTTTGATGGGCAGGCTGTTGTGGAGAGACTTTGCCTGGAAAGCATAGATACTCCGCTTTGCGTCTGTTAGCCCATCTGTGCCACGCGTATGTTCGGTGCGTGAGCGACGAGTTGTAGCTTTGTTACTGGTCTTTAGTACCTTTTTAGCTTTTCTGACTGCTGTTTTTACTCTATTTCTGGGAAGAGGGCTGGTAGTCCTGGGCCATGTCGAGAACTGCCTTGGCCTGGTACTTCCCGCCCGTCATTGAGATCGGCGCGGAAGCCTAGTGTGCAGCTATAATTTTCCACTTCGGCGAAGTAAGCATTGGGGAAGTGAAGGACGCCATCCGCGCGGCTGGGTACGAGGTGCGGTAGGAAAGCACCGTACTTTTAACAACTTGTACATTCGATGTACAAAATTTTGTACATCGAATGTACAATTTGACCTATGACCTTCTATACCAGATTCCTTGAGCCCAAGATACTTGACTTACTTTCTGTTGCGCCTGTCGTAATTATCGAAGGCGCTCGCGCTGTGGGGAAGACAAGCTTGGTGAATAAACTAGTTCATGAGGGGTACCTCAAGGCAGTTTATTCCATGGCTGATACCGGTCTGCGAGCAGTGGTTGAGGCTGATACAGTGGGTTGGCTCCGTGGTTTAGAGTGGCCCTGCGCAATCGACGAAGCTCAGCTGGTCCCTGAGCTGCCGGTTGCTGTGAAACAGGTTCTCGATGAGAACCAGGACTCAATTCGTCTGGTTCTTACCGGTTCTTCAAGCATCGGGCAAAGCGGCTTTGGCGGCACTGACCCTCTGGCACGCAGGGCTTTACGAGTATCATTAGAGCCTTTGAGTGAGGCAGAAATCAGCTCTCCCCATCAGCAGCCGTGGTCTGTGATAGATGCACTATTTGATGCACATCCGATTACAGGGGAACAAGTACAACCTCTGGATATTGAATCTGATGCGATTGTTCTAGGAGGTATGCCCCAGTATCGTCGGTTTGCTGGTTATTCAGCGACCTCTACTTTAGGGCTGGCTATTGACGAGGGTATAAGAAGCATCTTAACTCAGCGGGTAAAGCCAGGTGAGTCGTTTGATCAGGTGCGTGCACACGAGATTTTGGCTTATGTTTTAAGGCACCCTGCTTCAGAGCTAAATATCTCTGAAATGGGCAGAGAACTCTCAATGGATCGCCGCACAGTTGATTCTTATCTCGACGCTCTCGAAAAACGTTTCTTAATCTATGAGGTTCCTAACCTACACCGGGCTTCAAAGAGGTCTCTGCGGTCTTCAGCTAAGTTTTTCCCCGCAGATGTGGCTTTATCCGCCCGGTCTTTGGTGAGTACGAGTGATGCACAGTTAGTTGATGCAGATGTACGAGGGCGCCTGGTCGAGACGCTGGTCATGCAGCAGGTACGCGCCCATGCTGGATGGGCTGAGCGTAGTGTGGAGATATTCCATTGGCGACAGCGGATTAAGAACAAGGACGTTGAGGTCGATGTAGTCTTGCGTGATTCTGCGGGCTCTCTCATTGCTGTGGAAGTGAAAGCTTCTGCGCGTGTAAAACCTGAATTCTTGAAGGGGCTAAAGGCCTTTCAAGAATTGTATGGTGACAGGGTAGCTCGGGGTTTCGTCGTTTGTAATGTGGCTCAGCCTGTGCCTTTAGGTGAGAACATATGGGCACTTCCCTTGGCCGCCTTATGGGACGCTAGTTTGTGGCAGGGGCTGATGAACAGAGCGCGCGCAACTGCGATTGAGCCACGGGCAGAGCTTGAGCCCTCTAAGAACACTGGCGATGTTGACCTGCGTGTCGTTGCTAGTTTCGCTGCGGCTGATGGGGGCTCTGCGTTAGCAGGGAATATTCGTGGCTTTGCTGAAGACGTTGCTGATGCTGTTGAGGGCCTATCTGGTTTGAATGTTGAGCTCATCTTTGATGATGATTCGACAGGCCTGGCCGATACCTTTGGGGCGGACGCTGACGAGCAGCTACCTCATGTTGGCTTGGCTTTGGTGACGCCTCGCTGGGTAAAGCAAATAAGTGACTTGTCTGTGTTAGACAGTAAGAACGTTGTGCCGGTTCTGTGGATTGCTAACTCTAAGATTCCAGAGGAACAGAGTAGGGCTGTCCTTGATTTAACGGATGTGCGTCGTGCAGATCGTGATTCTGCACAGTACCGCCTGGGTGTGGAGCAGGTGGCGGAGAGCTTGCTCTCTAAGATGTCCCACAATCTCTAGTGGCTCAGCTCCTCCACCTTTGTGGAATATTAGTTATTCCAGATTTCTAATTCTTGCCAGTTGCCAGGAAAACCCATGTTACGTTCGGCAGTAATAAGCGGTTCAGATAGCTCTTTCAAATATATTTGGGGTAGCTTTTTAACCTGTGTTTTGAACGTGTTGTGCCAATTAGTTCCAGATTCATGGCATCTAAGCATGTGGGCAAGTAAGACACACGGCATGTAAACTTTGTCGGCTGGGAGCGTCTTATCTATATGCTTTAGATATATTTTGAAGTAAGAGTTTGGAGGAACAGATACATTTCTCTTCATGCTCTTATTGAAAACTCTTGCGCCATGAGCGCAGTCGTTTCTTAAATCCATGATTGCAAGTAGCCAGGAGCCAAACTTGGTGCCTTGTCGAACCCCGAACTTTCTTGCCACATCATTTTGGTCTTCTACCTTCATCAAAAGATAAAAGTGAATTAGGGTTCCAAAGGACAAAATTTCTAGTGCTGCCCACACAGGAATTTCTGTCTTGTAGACAAGAGTATGGTGCGCTATGAAATCGTCATTATTTTTGGATTTTTTAGCGCTCTCGTACTGAGCTTTCCAAGCCTCAAACTTGGTTGTTTTATCTCGAGAAGAAGTAGAGGCTTATTCAAAAGTCCCACCCGCAGCCAAAAACACCAACCCCCGCACCACCGCAAACACCCGCCCATACAA